>DASQMK010000022.1:0-10445 GCA_035645575.1 Metabacillus sp. | reverse complement strand
ACTAAAAAAAGTAAGTAGTAAAGCAATTGAGTTTTATCATTTAAAATCTTATGAAGAAGTTGAGGAAGCCCATTTAGGAAGCGTTCGATTTTTGCATGTACACTCTATTATGGAATAAAATATCTTATCCAAAATCGAAGAGGTCTTAAGAAACAGTAAAACTGATTTGGATATTGAAGTTGTATATAAAGGACATGTTATTAGAGATTATTAATTTTTAAGCTAAATGAAACTAATTTGTATCATCTAGGACGGAATTTTTTGAATTCAGAATTGGAGACGGGGAATTTCAATAAGGAAGAAATCGTATTAGAGACATAAAAAAACATATGGAATAGACAGATTATTGTTCAGGAGATGTATTATATATGAAAATTTCTAAAGGTTCTATTGAATCAGAGATAAGT
Source organism: Metabacillus sp. (assembly GCA_035645575.1). Lineage (GTDB taxonomy): Bacteria > Bacillota > Bacilli > Bacillales > Bacillaceae > Metabacillus. The sequence goes on along the minus strand of DASQMK010000022.1, from coordinate 10,038 downwards.
AAGTCAATTACTCAATGGGAAAAGGACTATCTTGGGCGTGGGCCTATATCTGTAAAGACAGATATATTACGGGATATGATAATTGTTAATTTAAAAGGTATTTTAACAACAGCTGAACATACCGTTTGTGAAACAAAAGAGGGAATGTTAACGATAAAAAAAACTCGTTCGGAGTTAGTTGAATCAGGTATAGAAGGTCTTAAGGATATTATACTAACTATAACTGGAGAAAAAGTAAAAAGTTTTCATACAGATATAAGCACTCGTACAGGTGAACGAGTGATGGTATTTAAATTGTTTAATGATCTTGAGAAAAATCTTTTAATGTAAGAAAATAAAGGGATGTCACTTTGAGAATGATAATATTTTAGTAAACAGTAAAGTTATAGGAATAAGCGGAAGAGTTTATCAACCTTCGCTTATTTTGTTTTATTGTTATTGGTGAAGAAGTGATCTTCAGCTATCGAGGCGCATTCTTGAATAGAGAATGCGAAGTTTACAAGTTACTCCGGAATATGGCTCGATTATGGAAGAATATTTATATTTAAACGACTTTATCGTTATATTCTTAAGTACAGTGAAGTATCTTACATCAAAAATTAAACAACTATATTTAACCCCCTTCTTAAATTAGAACGGGGTTATCCTTGTTTGAGGTTTTAAAATTAAATAACTTTATTGTCACGTGACAATCATGGGGGAACGTAGTCTCCTTAAGCAGAGTAAAAAACCTCTACTTGGAGGAGAAGAGATACTTGTAAAAATAACAAATAAACACCCTTCCAATTACTAAAAGTCTCATTGAAGAGACGATTAGTAGTTAGAAGGGTATTTTTCGTATGTAACTAACTCTTTTTATTGTTTTTAAGTCTTATTGTTTGTAATGTTTGATTATCTGTCACTGAAATATGCTTGCTCTTGGAGACCCCAATTTGCTGAGAGGTATATATTCCACTGTGACCAGAGAAAAGGTAGCTAATAATACAAACTAGAAACAAATACAAGCTGGCTTCTGATCCAAAAAGCTCAATTCCCATAATAAAACATGCAATGGGAGTATTCGTAGCACCACAAAAGACCCCGATAAATCCTAGGGCGGCTAAGAATGGTATGGAAACATGTAATAGATCTCCTAATGAACTGCCAAGAGTTGAACCGATTGCAAATAATGGAGTAACCTCACCGCCTTGATATCCTGCTCCTAGGGTAAGAGATGTAAAGAGAAGCTTTGTTATAAAGGTAAAAGGAGAAACCTCTCCTTCAAAGGCATCATCAATTAGTGGGAGTCCTAAGCCAAGATATTTCCTCGTTCCCAAAATATAGACAAGCCCAATAATGACAAGTCCGCCAACAAAGCTTTTCAACATTGGATTAGGAAACAGCTTTGTATATTGTTTCTTTAACCAGTGGGTTAATTCTGAAAATAATGTGCTTGTAAAACCAAATAAAATGGCAGCAAAGATAACTTTTAATAATAAGACAAAAGATAATATAGGTATTGACCCAATTTCATAATGATGATGTCCGACCCCCCAAAGTGAGGTTGTCACATAATCTCCTACAAACGCAGCAACAAAGGCTGGAAAAATGGCTTCATGTCTAATTAAGCCTAGTGCTAATACTTCTAAACCAAAAACAGTACCAGCTAAAGGTGTTCCAAAAACTGAACCAAACCCACTGCTAATCCCACAAATAATGATGATTTTTCGATCTGCTTCATCTAATTTAAATAATTTCCCTATAAACTCTGAGAAAGCTCCGCCCATTTGAACAGCTGTACCTTCTCGGCCGGCAGATCCGCCAAAAAGGTGAGTGACGATTGTACCGAATAACACTAAAGGTGCCATTCGAAACGGAATGCTTTCCTTTGCTCCATGTGCTTGCTCAATTAATAGGTTATTCCCTTTTGCGGAATTTAGGCCGTATTTCCAATACAAAAAGCTGACCAGCATTCCACCAAATGGGAGTAGAAAGAGTAGCCAAAAATTGATTTCGCGCGTTTTTGATGCCCATTCCAGACTTACAAGGAAAAATGCAGATGCAGAACCCGCGAGTAACCCGACTACCCCTGCTAGAATGATCCATTTGATAATATAGAATAATAAATACGGATACATGTTTTGATTACGAAGCATCTTTTACTCCTTTCTTTTATAGGTTATGTAATGAAACAAAATAGACTCCTCCCAGAAAAGATCATTTCAGATCTAGACTGGAAGGAGTCATTAGCTCTTAGGCGGTTAATGGCGAACTCCATCGCCTCTTTGTTTTTATTTATTTTATCATTATATATAGAAATTGCCAATTTTTATATATAAAAGTTTTTAGTTGTGATTGGTGGGTAATAAGAAATAATAGAAAATAATAAGGTGTTTTTACATACTTTGTTGCTTTGTAGTGAGTCCCTGAGTATGGTTGATTGGAGCTCCAAGATGCTCATCTTAAGTGGGGCGTGCGGTGAGCTTCCTCGGTGCAAGCACCTGTGGGATCTCACCTGTCACGCTGCTCCCCTGTCTTGCTCCAGCGCCTAGCCCCTCGAGGTCATAAGTCAATTTAGAATAGAAGGCAAAGAACGCCTTCTATTCTAAATCGTCTTATGCTTGTCGGGGCTGATCAAGGCGCTTCCGCATTTCTAACAGGAGTCTCGCACCTTCCGCTCCAATCAACCTAATTAGTTTATGTTCAATGAACTTATAAAAAATAACAATCTTTTATAAAAGAACCAATAATAAAAAAATGGACATAATGTTGGTTTGCTGGTAAACCAAGGAGTTGAGCGTGTGTTTAATGAAATGACAGAGGATCAGTTTGTTCTACAAGTTATAAAAACGTTAAAAGAAGGTAAAAAGTCGGACTTTCAAGCAATTATTGAAGAGCTTCAGCCTTATGATATCGCAAGAATATTTGAGGAATTACATGAAAAGCATTATACAAGATTTCTTTTGTACCTTTCTTCCGTCCAAATTGCTGAGTTAATCCAGGAACTAGAGGAAGAGTATCAATTAAAAGTATTAGTGAAATTAGGAATTGAAAAATCCGGCCAAGTAATGGATTTGATGGACAATGATGATTTAGCTTCTTTGTTAGGTAATCTATCTTCTGACAAAATTGAAGAGTTACTGTCAGGTATGAAAGAAGAAGAATCAACCATTGTACAAAATATTATGAATTACCCACCTGAAACAGCAGGACGCTTAATGACAAATCGCTTTGTTTGGATATCACAACATTATACAGTACGTGATGCCGTCAATAAATTAAAAACATTTGCAGAATACTCCGCAACAATTAATTATCTATATGTTATCGATGATGATAAAAAGCTTGTCGGTGTTGTTTCATATAGAGATTTAATAATCGGTGATGAGTTAGATAAAATCCAAGATATTATGTACAGTAGAGTCATTTCAATCCCGGCAAGTGCTGACCAGGAAGAAGTTGCTCGGTTAATCGAAAGATATGACTTTTTAGCGATTCCCGTTGTTGAAAAAAACAATGAACTTGTCGGAATCGTTACAGTAGATGATGTTATTGATGTTGTTATTAAAGAAGCAAATGAAGATATAGAAAAACTATCTGCATCGGGTAAAGCGATTGACTTTGATACAAAATCTTTAGTCGCTGCATATCGTCGGCTTCCTTGGTTAATTTTACTTTTATTTATCGGTGTTGTTTCAGGAACAATTATTAGTGGATTTGAGGAAACATTATCAAGAGTTGTTGCATTAGCCTTTTTTATGCCAATGATTGCAGGAATGACGGGGAATACTGGAACTCAATCTTTGGCTGTCGTTGTTAGGGGACTTATTACACAAGATATTGATAAGGGTGTTGCCTTTAAGTTAATAATGAGGGAATTAAGGGTAGGTATCATTATCGGAGTGATATGTGGAATCTTAATTTTTGTTATTGCGTTAATTTGGCAAGGGGATGCTATATTAGGAGTCGTTGTTGGCAGTTCGTTAATTATTACCTTGGTTATTGGAACAATGGCCGGTACAGTCATTCCTTTGATTTTATTTAGGTTTAATATTGATCCTGCAGTGGCTTCGGGTCCTTTAATTACGACGTTAAATGACATTTTGTCCCTGCTTATCTATTTTGGCATTGCAACAATGTTTATTTCAAGGCTAATGTGATGTTTTGCTAGCACATGATTCAAAATGGATATCATTTATATCATTATAAGTCACTGTTTCACGGTGGCTTTTTCAGATTATCTACGAATTAATAAAAACTTGTATTTGACATCAATCAGATGATTAGATATAATTTATCTTGAATTAAAAATATATTAAATAGAGATATATGATTAAATACTATAATGAAATGGGTATGATCTAGTAAGACCCGATTTTTAATAGCAGCTAATAGACAAAACAACAAGAGAAATCAGGTGATGGTCAAATGAGTTTTTTATCTAAATTATTTAATAAACATTCGAAAAAGGAGATGGAAGAAATGTCAAACGTGAAATTAGCAGTCATTTATTACAGCTCTTCAGGTACAAACTATCAATTAGCTCAATGGGCAGAAGAAGGGGCGAAAGAAGTTGGCGCTGAGGTAAAAGTGTTAAAGGTACCAGAAACAGCTCCACAATCAGCAATTGAATCTAATCCTGCTTGGAAAAAACATTATGACGAAACAGTAAATGTACCAGAGGTAAAACTAGAAGACTTAGAATGGGCAGATGCTATTATTTTTAGCGTTCCAACTCGTTTTGGTAATATGCCATCTCAAATGAAAGCATTTTTAGATACGACAGGTGGTTTATGGTTTAATGGAAAGCTTGTAAATAAAGTAGTGAGTGCAATGTCTTCTGCACAAAATTCTCATGGTGGACAAGAAGCAACAATCCTTTCATTATATACAACTATGTATCATTGGGGAGCAATTGTGGCAGCTCCAGGCTATACAGATCCAGTCACATTTGGAGCTGGTGGAAATCCTTATGGTACAAGTGTAACAGTTGATCAAGATGGAAACATGATTGAAGATGTTCAAGCCGCAGTTAAGCACCAAGCGAAACGTACTGTTTCAGTAGCGGAAATGGTGAAAAAAAGTCATAATTAAGTAAAAAATATGTTAATAATAGGGACTATCCCCGATTACAGGATAAATAAGTAATCTTTCCTGATGTCTGGGGACAGTCCTTTTTTGAAAGGTAGGAAAAACAATGTCATTTCACCAAAAGCCAAACGTATATGTATCTAAAGTGAATTTGAAAGTTTTGGATTTACAACGATCATTAGCATTTTATCAAGATGTAATTGGTTTTCAAATTCTTGAGCAATCAGAGAAAAGGGCTACTTTTACAACTGATGGAAAGTCAGCACTTTTAGAGATTGAACAACCTAATGATGTGATCCCGAAACAACCTCGTACAACGGGTTTATATCACTTCGCAATATTGTTACCAACACGCTCTGATTTAGGAAGTGTATTAAAGCATCTTCTGAAACTTAAATATCCGTTACAAGGTGGATCTGATCACCTAGTTAGTGAAGCTCTTTATTTAGCTGACCCGGATGGGAATGGCATTGAAATATATGTTGATCGATCACCAACACAGTGGAATTGGAAAAATGGCGAAGTAGAAATGTCAACAGATCCTATTGATGTGGAGGGATTATTGGCAGAAGGACATGATGAATGGAGTAAGCTCCCTGAAGGAACTATTATGGGGCATATCCACTTGCATGTATCAGAGCTTGAGAAAACAAAGGAATTCTATTGCCAAGGTCTTGGCTTTGAAATTGTGTGCATGTATGGAAACCAGGCATTGTTTATTTCTACAGGCAGGTACCATCATCATATTGGATTAAATATTTGGAATGGAATTGGTGCTCCACAGCCTTCAGAGAATAGCGTTGGTTTAATTGATTACACGCTAGTATATCCTAGCGAAAATGAAAGAGAAAAAGTTTCTCAAAGACTAAAAGAAAAGGGTTTTCATGTGACAGCGAAAGAAACAGGATATGTCACAACAGACCCTTCTGGTAATAAAATCATTTTGACTGTTAATTGAGCATATTAAAACTTCTCCTCATAAATAGAAAAGGACAGTCGATAAACTGTCCTTTTAGAAGGTAAGATAGTATAAAATTTTGTACATAGTTTTAGTGTCTAGCTCTAGGCGCCATCGGCTCGAGGTCATAAGTTAAATAGGAATTGAAGGTAAAAAGCACCTTCTATTCCTATTCGCCTTATGCTTGTCGCCGAATGCTTAGCGCCTTGCGCTTTTCTTACTGCTTAGGAATTTATAAAATTCTTGTACTTTGGATAAGTGCTCGGCATCCAGCTCCAGCGCCTAGCCCTCGAGGTCATAAGCTAATTTAGAATTGAAGGCAAAGGGCGCCTTCTATTCTAAATTAGCTTATGCTTGTCGGGGCTGACCAAGGCGCTTGCGCTTTTGTTCCTATGTAGGTCTAAATAAGCAACATAATTCAGCAGATAATAAGTGATTTACTTCATCTATATTTAATCTGTAATAACTCCAGGTACCACGAGTTTCTCTCATGATTAGATTTGCGTCTAAGAGGATCTTTAAGTGATAAGAAAGCTTGGATTGAGTCATGTTGACTAGTGGTGCAAGATCATTCACATTTATTTCTCCCTTTTGCGTAAGAATGTTCATGATTTGAAGTCTTTTTTTATCAGCAATGGCCTTAAATTTCCCTTCATATTCCGCAAAAACCTTTTCTAAAGAGACGTCCTGTTAATTCATTTCACGATTCATCTCATACACCTTTTCTTGTTCAATTTATTCTGAAATATAGTTAAACTGTATCTGCAATTGATTTTTTTGTCAATTCTACTTAATCAAGATAACTTGATAAAAATAACATATATGATGTTAATCGAACATGTTAAAATATAGAGAGAATTTATAGGTCTACAATATGTGAGGTGTAAATAAATGAATAAACGATATATAATTGCCTTTTCCTTAATAGGCGGAATATTAGTAGGATGCTCAAATACAAATAGTCAGGAAGACTCTCATGATCAACATACAGAACATCAGGTGTTAAATGATATTCGAGAGGAAACTGCGAGTATAGAAGTTTTACCTGCTTTTTTAACTGAGAAATCAGAGAATATTCAAACGATCTATCAAGCTGCAGCAAGACATAAAGAGTTACTAGAAACTATACCTTGTTACTGTGGATGTGGTGAAACTGCAAATCATACTAGCAGTTATGATTGCTTTGTTCATGAAAATAAAGAGAATGGGGCCATTGTTTGGGACGATCATGGGACGAAATGTGGTGTGTGCTTAGAAATTGCGGCACAGTCAATTGTAGATTATCAGGAAGGTAAATCCGTGAAGGAAATACGTTCGAAAATAGACGATCTTTATAAGGAAGGATATGCTGAGCCTACACCAACACCTGAGATATAATACTACTAGATAAAAAAACAGGAATAGATGGGTGAGCTACCTTTTATTCCTGTTTCCTTCTATTATTTAGTGTTTATTTAAAATATATTTTTCAATTGCGTGAGCAACACCGTGTTCATTGTTTGTAAGTGTCACAACATCTGCCATTTCTTTAACAGTAGGGTCTGCATTCCCCATTGCTACAGATAACCCAGCTGTTTCAAGCATTGGGACATCATTGAAATTATCTCCGATTGCAACTGTGTCTTCAATCGGAATATTGAAGTACTCTGCCATAACACGGATACCGTTTCCTTTGTGGCCGTTAGTGTCCATAATTTCAATATTGAATGGACCTGACGTTGTGATGGAAATGCCTTCAAGGTGTTGTAGAACAGCAATTAATTCTTCTTTACCAGAAATAGTAGGGATAAAGAACTTTTGAATAGTAATGTCTTCAACTTTAAATACATCCTCAAGATCTATAAAGATTTTAATACTCTCAGTTTCTTTTGGTTGCTCTGTCATAAGCTCGTATTCTTTTTCTGTCAGGTGATTCAAGACATCTTTGTTATTATCCAAAAACGAATGCATGCGTTCAGACCAAGTAGATGCAACAAAAATCCCTTTATTTGTGTAAATCTTAAAAGGATATTCTTTTTTATTAAGAATGTTTGCAACAGTCGCAACTGTTTCCTTTTGTATGGAAATTTGACTTAAAAGCTTACCATCAGCAATAACCATCGTCCCATTACTACCTGCAACAGGACATTGAAGAGGTGTCTTATTAATAACAGTTTTAATATCCTCTGGAGCACGACCAGAACAAATCATCACGATGTGACCTGCATCTTGAGCAGCCTGAATCGCTTTGACATTTTCAGGTGAAATGTCAATATTGGAAGATAGTAAGGTTCCGTCAAGGTCAATTGCAATCAGTTTTTTCATCATCATTTCTCCTTTATAAAAAACTTGTATATGTATTTGCAAATTCTTTTCTCAATTATCTATTATGACATACTTTTCACAAATCCATTAGAAAAAGGTTTTAAAAACGACTGAAATTGACAAATGCTTTTTCTTTTTTGAAAAAAAAGATATACTTGCACATAGAAGATTATACATTTGGAGGTTGGTTAATATGGTTCGATTAGGTATTATCGGAACAAATTGGATAACAGAAAGCTTCATTCAAGCTGCAAGTAAGATAGAGGACTTTTCACTTACTGCTGTTTATTCGCGAACAAGTGAAAAAGCTGGTGAGTTTGCAGATAAATATGGAGCTAAACATACATATACAGACTTAAATGAGTTTGCTGGCAGTTCCGAATTTGATGCGGTTTATATTGCAAGTCCGAATTCATTGCATGCATCACAAGCAATTCTTTGTATGCAAAATGGAAAGCATGTATTATGTGAAAAGCCTATTGCTTCCAATACAGACGAAGTAAGTCAAATGATTGCAGCCGCCAAGGAACATAATGTTGTATTAATGGAAGCATTAAAAACAACACAATTACCTAACTTCCATGCGGTCAAAGAGAATTTACATAAGATTGGAAAAGTTAGAAGATACTTTGCGAGCTATTGCCAATACTCATCTCGTTACGATAAATACAAGGAAGGTACTGTGTTAAATGCCTTTAAACCAGAGTTTTCAAATGGTTCATTAATGGATATTGGGATCTATTGTGTGTATCCGGCTGTTGCATTATTCGGAGAACCAAGGGAAGTAAAAGCGTCCAGCTATATGCTTGAATCCGGGGTAGATGGTGAAGGGAGTATCCTTCTTACATATGACGACATGGATGCAGTCATCATGTATTCAAAGATCACGAATTCTTATGTTCCGTCTGAGATTCAAGGGGAGAACGGAAGCATCATTATTGATAAGATTCATACGCCTGAAAGTGTAAAAATACAGTATAAAGATGGCACAGTAGAAGACATCACAAAAGAGCAAGATTCAGAGAGCATGTATTATGAAGCCAAAGAGTTTATCTCTTTAATCTTACAAAACAAACAACAATCTGAACTGAATTCTCATCAAAATTCAATCATAACTGCAACTATTTTGGAAAAAGCTCGTAAACAAATTGGACTTGTTTATCCTGCAGATCAAAAATAAGACAAAGGACAGTTCATGTGGGAACTGTCCTTTTTTCAGCCACTATCAAAAGGGGATGTCGTATTAGCTAGTAATATGTATTTTTTCTTTATTACTGTAGACAATAAAAGATGAAAAAATGTCTTTAGAAAAGAGGGAATGACATATGGCTGAAAGAGATAGTCATAAAAATCAACAAAAAAAAATGAAGAAGGCTAGTGATGCCATAAATACAGACAAAGACTTTGGTAATGACTTAGCCGAAAGAAAGCATAATGAAAAAAGATCGAAATAAGTTGGAATGTAATGTGAATGCCCGGGTTTATGACTAAAGCGTTCAGTTTTTGGGTGTATTTATTAAGCGACATAAAAGTGACGTGTGAATGGGCATACGTCACTTTCTTTATTGCTTAGGAAATTATAAAATGCATGAACTGTGGATAACTACTTCGACATCCAGCTCCAGCGCCTAGCCCCTCGAGGTCATAAGCTAATATAGAATTGAAGGCAAAGGACGCCTTCTATTCTAAATCATCTTATTTGCCCT
>DASQMK010000021.1:0-10331 GCA_035645575.1 Metabacillus sp. | reverse complement strand
AGTGGACTACTATTTTATTAGGAATTATCACTAAGGTTCTTATAGAAGAAGCAAAGCTTAAAAATGTTGTTGTTAATTTGATAATAATACCCAGTTAATTCAATAAGCAATAATCTCAATCTTAAACTTTTACCGAAAACCCATAAACCTGGAAGAGCATTTTGAATTTTTTTAACTTGATCCAAAGAAAGGGATTGAATCCAAGTAATACAAATGGTAATATACTACTTAATTAATAGTATAACATATTAATTGCATTAAGGACTAATAGTATAACACAGTTGTTTGCTGTAAAAATTTAAATAGTCAAATAGAAAAGGAGGGCGGAAGTGAATAGGAAAGAAATCATTTATGTAGTTTCTGATTCGGTCGGCGAAACAGCTGAGTTACTGGTTAAAGCAGTTGCGTCTCAATTTAATAGGGAAGATGTAGAAATCAAACATATTTCCTATGTAGAGGATATTAAGGATATTAATAATGTTATTACTGCCGCGAAATATCATAATTCTATCATTGCCTATACGATCGTCATACCGTCTTTAAAGCAATATCTTGATGAACAGGCATGGGAAGCAGGAATTCCTGCCATTGATTTAATGAATCCACTTATGGAAGTGTTTATTCAAAAATTTAATACAGAACCTGTCCGGCAGCCAGGATTAATGAGGAAATTAGATGAAAACTATTTTCGTAGAGTAGAAGCGATAGAATTCGCAGTAAAATATGATGATGGTCAAGATGTTAGAGGAATTAAGCATGCAGATATTGTCTTAATTGGAGTTTCTAGGACTTCAAAGACACCGCTTTCAATGTATTTGGCCCATAAACGGTTTAAGGTTGCAAATGTACCATTAGTACCAGAAGTAGTACCTCCTAATGAACTTTTTGATATTCCAAAAAACAAATGTGTTGGATTAATCATAACGCCAGATAAACTAAATGAAATTCGCATAGAGCGATTAAAAAATCTAGGATTAACAACGCAAGCGAATTATGCGAATTTAGATCGGATCCTTAAAGAATTAGACTATGCTGAAAAAATTATGAAACGTATCGGATGTCCTGTCATAAATGTTTCAAACAAAGCAATCGAAGAGACAGCAGATCTAATCTTAGCAATGTTAAAAAAGAGAGGGGATGTAATCCATGGATAAATTTGTTTATATGTTTGATGAAGGGGATAGTGGAAAAAAAGAATTATTAGGAGGAAAGGGTGCTAATTTAGCTGAAATGACCAAAATTGGTTTACCTGTTCCTTATGGCTTTACCATTACAACAGAGACCTGCAACACATATTATGATGCAGGGAAATCAATATCACCCGAGGTTGAATTTCAAATTTTAGAAGCGCTTACTATTCTTGAAGAAAAAACAGGTAAAAGACTTGGAGACCCTTCAAATCCATTGTTAGTTTCCGTAAGGTCTGGTGCATTTCATTCGATGCCGGGAATGATGGATACTATTTTGAATCTTGGAATAAATGATGAAACTGTCGAGGGATTGGCAAATCTGACAAATAATCCGCGTTTTGCGTATGATTCTTACCGGAGATTTATCCAAATGTTTAGTGATGTAGTTCTAAAAATCGATAGTTTTTATTTTGAACAATATTTGGACGAAATCAGGGAAGAGAAGGGGTATAACTCAGATCCTGAAATGAATGCAGAAGATTGGAAAGAGGTTATTAAAGGATACAAGGAAATTGTCGCTAAACATTCACCAGGGACTTTTCCAGAGAATCCAAAAGAGCAATTATTCCTTTCCATTCGTGCTGTTTTTGATTCTTGGAATAATCAACGTGCTATTGTATACCGTCGTTTACAGAATATTCCTGGCCATCTGGGAACAGCAGTGAACATTCAAAGCATGGTTTTTGGAAATATGGGTAGCAATTCAGGTACTGGTGTAGCTTTTACACGTAATCCATCTACAGGGGAAGCAAAGCTTTATGGTGAATATTTGATCAATGCACAAGGTGAGGACGTCGTTGCCGGAATCCGTACCCCTCAACCAATTGTTTCACTTCAAGAAGAGATGCCAAACGTATATCAGCAGTTTACCCAAACATGTCACCTTCTTGAGAAGCATTATCGAGACATGCAGGACATTGAGTTTACAGTAGAACGAGGTGAACTTTTTATTCTGCAAACACGTACTGGAAAAAGAACAGCTCAAGCTGCGATTAGAATAGCTGTTGAATTAGTAAAAGAACAAATCATTAATAAGCAGGAAGCGGTTCTACGTGTAGACCCTGAGCAACTTAACCAATTGCTCCATCGTCGAATCGATGAGACATATGAACGAAAACAGTTAGCGAAAGGTCTGCCAGCTTCTCCTGGGGCAGCAACAGGAGAAGTTGTGTTTGATGCTGATGAAGCTGAAAGGTTAGCAAAAGATGAAAAAAAGAAGATCATACTTGTACGTCCTGAAACAACACCAGATGATATTCATGGAATTGTTGCTGCAGAAGCAACTGTCACAAGTCGAGGTGGTATGACAAGCCATGCAGCAGTTGTTGCAAGAGGAATGGGAAAAGCATGCATATGCGGCTGTGAATCATTAAAGATTGACCTAAAGTCAAAGCAATTTAGAGTAGGAGATACGATCGTAAAACAAGGTGATATTATTACGATTGATGGTTCAACGGGTGAAATCATGTTAGGGGAAATTCCCATGATTGAACCCCAGCTATCAGAAGAATTTCAATTGTTGCTTTCTTGGGCAGATGAGGAAAGAAAGCTCGATGTTAGAGCAAATGCTGACAATCCAATTGATGCTAAAAAAGCACTTGAATTTGGAGCAGGTGGAATCGGATTATGCCGGACTGAGCATATGTTTATGGATGCGAGTCGAATCCCGATTGTTCAAGAGATGATACTTGCAGAATCACATATGGAACGTGAACATGCATTAGCCAAGTTATTACCAATGCAACAAGAGGACTTTGAGGGGATTTTTGAAGCCATGCAAGGCAAACCTGTAACCGTTCGTTTATTAGATCCTCCTCTTCACGAGTTTTTACCAGATAAGGAAGAACTCCTAGTTGAGGTGACCAAACTTCAACTAACAAATTCAAATCCTAAGGAGTTACAAGAGAAAGAGCAGCTTTTAAGAAAAGTACGTCAATTGGATGAATTCAATCCAATGCTAGGTCATCGAGGATGCCGTTTAGGAATGATCTTTCCGGAGATTTACGTGATGCAAGCGAAAGCAATCTTTTATGCCATTTCGAAGATGACCGAAAAAGGGATCGATGTAAAACCAGAAATCATGATTCCATTAGTTGGCCATGTGAATGAGTTAAAAGAAATGCGGCAACTAGTAATCAATGCAGGGGTGCAAGTTGAGGCAGAAACAGGGCTAACATTTAACTACCTCATTGGTACGATGGTAGAAGTACCTCGTGCAGCCTTAACAGCGGACCAAATTGCTGAGGAAGCAGACTTTTTCTCATTTGGAACAAATGACCTAACGCAAACGACATTTGGATATAGCCGTGATGACGCAGAGGGCAAGTTCTTACAAGCATATATTGAAAACAAAGTACTTCCATCAAATCCATTCGCTACACTTGATAAAGAAGGAGTAGGTAAACTAGTTGAAACTGGTGTAAAGCTTGGAAGGAAAATTAAGCCTGGATTAAAAACAGGTATTTGCGGAGAGCATGGAGGAGAAAAGGATTCAATCCAATTCTGCCATGATGTGGGATTAGATTACGTAAGCTGTTCACCATATCGTGTACCTCTTGCACGCCTTGCAGCGGCCCAGGCTAAGATTAGACATAAGCAAGATCAGTACCAACTTCAACTTCACATATAATAATGAAGGAGGCTGCCTATTTTTGGGCAGTTTCTTCATGCTAAAAAACTAGGAAAATAATTCCTTACTGACCGTTGAAAAACTTTTAGAATACAATATCGATCTTTAAAGTGACAATTATTGAAAACTGGAGTTAAACATTTTACTTTTAGCAACTTTGTTTGATACTACAAATAACATAATATATATGGGGAAAGAGTAAAAGTTACTCCATTGGATCGGTTGATATAAATCTAAGCCCATAGCTATTGGTTCACCTACAAAAGCTGCTAATAAAGCATAGATTATTCCTTTTAACACAGGTGACCACTGGGGTTTAAATTCTATGAAGAACATGATAGAGATCGGTAATAAGGTAAGATCCCAAGGAAAATATCCCGTAATAAAAGGGAACACATTATAAGGATAGATCCATAGAGCAAGTTGCAGACCAATAGAATCAAGTATTAAAGAAATGATAGCCATAAAAAAACCAGCTCGAAGAAGATCACCTGTATATTTACGGTTGTGTAATTTGAACCGTAGCATCCAAGGCAAAACACTCAAAACTAATCCTAACCACCATCTAGGTGTGTATAAAATCAACTGTTGCCATGTTTCTACAAAGGAATTATAAGCGTCATGATATTTTGAATATATTTTTAGAATATCTTTATTTATGTCTAAAGATTTCATATAAACCTCATCTATATTAAGTTTCGTTTTATTATCTTCCTTATTGTCTTTTTTATTCAAACAGAAAAGCCAGGTAGGTGCAAAATATTATCAACTATTTGCAGAAATGATGACATTTGTAGATGATGGTATGAAATTAATGATTAAAAACAATTGGGTTGAGCAACCACCTATGGCTGTAAGACGTATTAAGTTAATTCAAGTAAACCAGACCGTCAAAATAGGACGGTTTTTTGATCTTTATAGTAAGGAAACCACTCTAGTTATTCCAACCTGCCACTTTTTATCACTATAGATATCTTTAAATTAATACCTAAATCTTGTTGCTAGTTTAAAAGGGTAAATTAATCCTTTCGTCAAATAACTGAAGATCAATCTTCGTTCACATAAGATTCCCTCATATCTAATATCTTATTAGTAACTTCACTTCAGATTTATGTCACTTTCAAAGATTTGACTTATACTATAAATAATAATCCTTAAAAAGGATGTGGACACTAATGGTTGAAAAAATATCCGTTTGGAAAAATGTTAGAAAAATACAGGCTTTCCCTAAAGGAACGAAAAAAGATCATCCAACAATTGTGGCCCATCGAGGAGCTTCAGGTTATGCGCCTGAAAACACAATGGCTGCTTTTGAGAAAGCTTTACAAATGAATGCTAATTATTTAGAACTTGATATACAAATGACGAAAGATGAAAAATTAGTTGTCATACATGATCCAACTGTTGATCGAACAACAAGTGGAACGGGTGAAGTACGACATTATACATATAAAGAGCTCAGGAATTTAGATGCAGGGGGCTGGTTTCATAAAAAATTTTCAGGTCAATATATTCCAACCCTTGAGGAAGTAATAGAAACCTATAAAAATAAAATAGGGTTACTAATTGAAGTAAAGAATCCAGGAATGTATCCAAACTTAATTTTAAAGCTTGATGAAGTTTTGAAAAAATGTCAGGTTGATTGTCCGAAGAATGATGAGCTAATTGTACAGTCGTTTGATTTTGAATGGCTAGAGGCATTTCACAAAAGCTTGCCTCTAATACCATTAGGCCTTTTGGTTAAGTATCGAATTCATGGAGTATCAAAAGTCCAATTAAGAGATTGGTCTTCATTAGTACAGTATATTAATCCGAACAAGGCGCTAGTAACAAAGAAATTGGTCAAAAGAATTCATGCATATCATATGAAGGTTATGCCATATACAGTGAGAGATAAAAAGTCAATAAAAGGTCTTTTAGATGCTAAAGTTGATGGGATTATAACAGACTTTCCAGATTATATTATTCATGAATAAAAAGTCATTCAGGGATTACCCCTGAATGCTTAGAGATTTTCTTGTTGTTGACTAATTTCTTTTTCTGCAATAATCGAATTGGCTACTTCTTCTTGTTTATGTTTATTTACCGAGTCTCCATCGATATTTTTTTGATTTGGAAATGTGCTATCAGTTTGTATCGTTATTTTTTCTTCTGTTGGAGCATTCGTTAAGTATTGCTCTTCCTTTCGCATAAAAAAGCCTCCTTCTTTTTATCATATTTATCCTTTTCCAATGATCGCAATCTCATACAATGATGAGTAAAAATTAATGTTCTTCGTTCGTTTTAGTAGAGAAAAAATTGGAAGCGCTACAAAATATAATATAATAGTAGAAACTCGTCTTAAAACAATCTCCATTATTTACAAAATAACCAACAATTGATAAATGGTATAATACAAGAGGGCTGACAATTGAAAAATTTCATTTTGTCAGCCATTGTTTTTGCTTAGGAATTTATAAAATTCTTGTACTGTGGATAAGTGCTCGGCATCCAGCTTCGAAGCACAGGATGTGCAAGTGCAGTCTTGGAGATTGACGTCGCGTTTTTTGACTGCCAACGCCTAGCCCCTCTAGGGTCTAGTCAATTTAGAATTGAAGGCAAAGAACGCCTTCTATTCTAAATCGTCTTATTTGCCTGAGGCTGATCAAGGCGCTTGCGCTTTTGTTTTTATTTATATTGCTCAAGCATTGAGAAAAAGTCTTTTACAAATTTGTAGAAAACTTTTTCTGAAGGAGCAAGATCTCTTTTTTTCGAAATAATGATCCCAACTGATCTTCTGACGAGAGGGAGTTCAATTGGTACCTTTACAGTAAAGCGGGGGATGGATTCGTGAAACGTACTTTCTGGTAAAAGGGTAACACCCATTCCAGCTGATACTAAGCCTTTTATAGCGTCTAAATCCTCACCAACCGAAAAGATGTTAGGAACAAAGCCTGCTTGTTTACATGCTTCCACAACTATTTCTTGTAGAATGTATCCTCTTGGAAATAAAACGAATGAATCGTTTCTTAGTTCATTCAGAAGGATGCTTTTCCTTGAGGCAAGTGGATGTGATGATGGCAATAGGGCCAAAATGCTTTCTGTAAACAATATAGAACCTTCAATATCAGGATTGTTTTGTGGTACAGGTCCTAAAAAAGCTAAATCTATTTCGCGATTGATAACCGAATCAATTAAGAAATTATAGGAGCCCTGCCGTAAATGGAAGGCAACATTAGGGTGTTTGTCTTTAAATGCTGATATAACTGTTGGGAGCAAATGACTTGCAAGACTTGTTGGAAACCCGATTTTAATTGTTCCTCTTTCGGGATCCAAATACTCATCAATTTGTTTTTTTGCATAATCAATTGCCTTCATGGCTGTTTTTGTATGTGTAAGAAACACCTTTCCAATTGGGGTAAGCTTAACGTTTCGCCCTTCTCTTTCAAATAAGGTAACACCTAATTCTGCTTCAAGATTCGCAATTTGTCTGCTAATAGCAGACTGAGCGACATGTAAATATTGTGCAGCTTCTGACACGTGTTCGCGCTCTGCTACTTCCATAAAATATCGTAATTGTCGTAATTCCATTTTAGGCCTCCGATCATATATATATCGAAATTAGATTGATTTAATCTAAATTATATATTGTTAACATTAATTTTGAAAGATATAATGTAATTATCTGAAAATTATCGGGTGTAAGATTATCTAACGGGGGGAGATATACATGACTTACAATCAAATACCTAAAGCACAAGGTCTCTACCGTCCTGAATTTGAACATGATGCATGCGGTATCGGTTTATACGCTCATATTAAAGGCCATGCTACACATGATATTGTAAAAAAAGGACTAAATATGCTTTGTCAACTAGATCACAGGGGTGGACAAGGCAGTGACCCACTAACAGGAGACGGCGCAGGTTTAATGGTGCAAATTCCTGATGCATTCTTCAAAAAGGCTTGCAAGGAAATGACTCTTCCTGAAAAAGGCCGCTATGGTGTAGGGATGATGTTTTTCTCAAATGACGATTCTGAGCGCCAACAAATTGAAGAACAACTTAACAATTTTATTGAAGCTGAAGGTCAGACGCTTTTAGGTTGGAGAGATGTACCAGTTAATGCAGAAGAAATTGGACCAGTTGCAAAAATGAGCTGTCCAGTTGTTCGCCAAGTATTTATTGGGGCAAATGAATCAATCCAAGACAATATTACATTTGAACGTAAATTATATGTCATTCGTAAACAAGCAGAAAATTGGGCTAGAGAATGTGAACTGCGCTTCTACTTTACTAGTCTTTCAAGCAGCACAATTGTATATAAAGGACTTTTAACTCCTGAGCAAGTTGATGCGTTCTACTTGGATTTACAGGATGAAGATTTTGTTTCTGCATTTTCACTTGTACATTCACGTTTTAGTACAAATACATTCCCAAGCTGGGAAAGAGCACATCCAAATCGCTATTTAATTCACAATGGAGAAATTAACACGTTACGTGGAAATATGAATTGGATGAAAGCAAGAGAGCAACAGTTTGTATCAGAAGCTTTTGGTGAGGATCTTGAAAAAGTACTTCCAATCCTTGATGCAGATGGTAGTGACTCATCTATCCTAGATAACGCGTTTGAATTTTTCGTGTTAGCAGGACGTAAGCCGGCACATGCTGCCATGATGATGATTCCTGAGCCTTGGACTGAGAATCCTCATATGAGCCCTGAAAAAAGAGCTTTCTATGAATATCATAGCTGCTTAATGGAGCCATGGGATGGACCGACAGCTATTTCATTTACAAACGGAAAACAAATAGGAGCTATTCTTGACCGTAACGGACTTCGTCCAGCTCGTTATTATGTAACAAAAGACGATTACATCATTTTCTCTTCTGAAGTCGGTGTTATTGAAGTAGATGAAAAAGATGTTCTTTACAAAGATCGCTTAAGCCCAGGTAAAATGCTTCTAATTGATTTAGAGGAAGGGCGTATTATTTCTGATGAAGAAATTAAAGACGAAATGGCAAAAGAAGAGCCATACCAAGAATGGTTAAACGAGCAGCTTATTAAGCTTGATGACCAATCGAATGTTTTAGAAGAAGAAGTTGTGACAGATATTGCTGAGCGCCACCGTGCTTTCGGATATACGTATGAAGATATCCAAAAATATTTACTTCCTATTATTACAGAAGGTAAAGATCCACTTGGATCAATGGGGAACGATACGCCACTAGCAGTATTATCAGATCGTCCTCAATCATTATTTAATTACTTTAAGCAATTATTTGCACAAGTTACAAACCCGCCAATCGATGCGATTCGTGAGCAAATTGTAACATCTACAATGACTTTATTAGGAACTGAAGGCAATATCCTTCATCCTACAAAAGAAAATGCACGTAGAATCCAATTAGATTCACCAGTACTTTCTAATTTCCAATTAGCACAATTACGCTTAAATCTAAATCCAGGATTTAAGAGCAAAACAATTCAAGCTTTGTTTACTGAAAATTTAGATGATGCAGTACAAGAATTATGTGCTGAAGCGGATGAAGCAATCGAAAATGGTGTGAATATTCTTATCATTACCGATCGTGGAATGAATTCAGAAAAAATGGCAATTCCTGCGCTATTAGCTGTAGGTGCACTTCATCAACACTTAGTCCGTCAAGGTACACGTACGAAAGCTAGCCTTGTTATCGAATCAGGTGAGGTAAGAGAAGTACATCATTTTGCGGCTTTAATCGGCTATGGTGTAGATGCTATTAACCCATATCTTGCATTTGCAACTTATAAGGAAGCAGTGTTAGATGGCAGCTTATCTTATAGCTATGAAGACGTTGTTGCGAAATACATCAAAGGTGTTACTGAAGGTGTTGTAAAAGTAATGTCTAAAATGTGTATTTCAACTGTTCAAAGTTATCGTGGTGCACAAATTTTCGAAGCTGTTGGGATTAGCCAAGATGTAATTGACCGTTTCTTTACTGGAACAGCATCACAGCTAGGCGGTATTGATCTTGAAACAATTGCAAAAGAAACAGTATTACGTCATCAAGAAGCTTATTCTGAAAAAGTTGACAAGGTATTGGATTCAGGAAGTGACTTCCAATGGAGAAAAAATGGAGAGCACCATGCTTTCAATCCAACAACGATCCACACATTACAATGGGCATGCCGTAAAAATGATTACAGCCTATTTAAAAAATACTCAGATGCTGCAAACGAAGAAAGAATTGGTTTCTTACGTAACCTATTCTCATTCAAAAGCAATCGACCATCAATCTCAATTGATGAAGTAGAATCTGTAGATTCAATCGTAAAACGATTCAAGACAGGTGCGATGTCATTTGGTTCTTTAAGTAAAGAAGCACATGAAACACTTGCAATTGCGATGAACCGTCTTGGCGGTAAAAGTAACAGTGGTGAAGGTGGAGAAGATCCAAACCGTTTCGTTGCTGATGAAAATGGAGATTTACGCCGCAGTGCAGTAAAACAAATTGCATCTGGTCGTTTTGGTGTAAAGAGTCACTATTTAGTAA
>DASQMK010000020.1:0-1666 GCA_035645575.1 Metabacillus sp. | reverse complement strand
TTCTATTTTGTTACTTCATACTGTATCAAAGGATAATGCCGAAGCATTGGATCATGCTATTGTAGAATTAAGAAAACAGGGATATACCTTTAAAAGCCTTGATGATTTAATGATCCAAAAAATGATTGACCACCCCTATTTAATTTCCCTTTGATCTATATTCAAAGGGTTTTTCGTCTTTATCCAAACTCTTAACTGGCAGTAAGCCCCTCTCTGATGGAAGTTTCACTTTATAAAATGAAGGAGTATGAATGGTATAATAAAAGTAAATGGTGAAAAGGAAGAAAAATATGTGGATGGAAACGGTAGCATGTAAGGGGCCATACAATTTTGACTCTGTCTTGGACAGATTATCAATGGATCCAATCATATCTCTTAATAAAAGCGAAAAGGTTATAAAAGTACCTGTACTCATAGGAAATAAGCCCAACGTCATCACAGTAAAAGCGGTCGGAACGATGCACAAACCTGCTTTTGAAGTTAGTAGTAAAGACGAAAGCATGAAAGAAGCTGCACTAAAAAAAGTAGGAAGCATTTTCAGATGGGACTATCCATTACAAGATGTAGCCAAGCATTTTCACCAAACAAATATTGCTAAGATCTTTAAACAACACGAAGGGACGCCACTTGTGTTAGAATTTGATCTTTATAACTGTTTAGTAAAGTGCATCATTCATCAGCAATTAAACTTAGCCTTTGCTCATACATTAACAGCAAGATTTGTCAAACAGTTTGGCTATGAGGTTGATAATGTGTGGTTCTACCCCAAGCCTGAGGCAGTTGCTAGGCTGAAATACGAGGAATTAAGAGAGCTTCAATTTAGTCAAAGAAAAGCAGAGTATCTAATTGATACATCGAAGCTTATTGCAGATGGGATTCTCAATTTAGATGAGTTGGCAAAGCAGTCAGATGAAGAAATATTGAAAACGTTAATTAAGATTCGTGGAGTTGGTCCTTGGACTGTTCAAAACATGTTACTCTCTGGACTTGGACGACCTAACCTTTTTCCAAAAGCGGATATTGGTGTGCAAAGAGCGATTCAACAACATTTTCAGCTTGAAGCAAAACCAACTAATGATGAAATGGATCAATATAGTGAGCAATGGTCACCCTATTTAAGCTATGCAACATTGTATTTATGGAGAAGCATTGAGTAGAAACGGAGAGTATACGTTTATGAAAGAAAAGAAGCAAGCGAGTAATATTAAAATTTCTAAAGGACAAACCTTTCCCCTTACGATCAAAAGACTAGGAATTAATGGTGAGGGAGTAGGCTATTTTAAGCGACAAGTTGTTTTTGTCCCTGGCGCATTACCTGGAGAGGAAGTCTTAGTTGAAGCGACGAAGATTCAGCCTAAGTTTGCGGAAGGAAAAGTAAAAACGGTCCGCAAATCGTCTCCATTTAGAGTAAAGCCACCTTGTCCGATTTATGAAGAATGTGGAGGCTGTCAGCTTCAGCATTTGGCTTATGATCAACAGCTTAAGGAAAAACGAGATATTGTTATTCAATCATTGGAACGACATACAAAATTAAAGGTAGACCAAGTAGATATTCGCTCAACTATTGGCATGGAAGATCCTTGGAATTACCGAAACAAGAGCCAATTTCAAGTTGGTCAGCAAAAAGGGAAAGTAATTGCAGGCTTATACGGATTGGATTCACACC
>DASQMK010000019.1:0-2324 GCA_035645575.1 Metabacillus sp. | reverse complement strand
ATTTTCTGATCTCTCTTTTGCTTGATTTACAGCATCTTTCCAAACTAATTTTTCAAATTCTGTTGATTCCTTCGCCGCCTCATATACAGCTTCTCTTTGATTTTCTGTTAAACGATCTAGTGTTTCTGTATTGATGACCATAATGTCTGGAACTCTTGTGTGTTCATCATATGAATAATATTTTGCTACCTCACCATGTCCGGCTTCTGTGATCGCAAACTCATTATTTTCTGCACCATCTAAAATACCTTGCTGTAAGGAAGTATACACTTCACCGCTATCCATAGGAGTTGGTGAACCTCCTAACAACTGAATCATTTTAATTGCCGTTTGACTCTGCATAACCCTAATTTTTTTCCCTTTTAAATCACTAGGTTTTTCAATGGGACCCTTTGTCATATAAAAGCTTCTTTGACCAGAATCATAGTATGTTAACCCAACAAAACCTAACTTTTCAGTTGATTGATAAATCGGTTTTACAAGATCATTATCCATGACCCGATAAAAATGTTCCTCATCCTCAAACAAGTAAGGAAGACCAAAAATTGAATATTTATCTGAAAAACTTTCTAATGCTGAACCGCTAACTTTTGTTATATCGACTGCCCCTGTTTGCGTTAATTCAATTAATTCTCTTTCTCCACCTAATTGCCCATCTGGATAATATTCAACTGTCACTTCACCATTTGTTTTTTCTGATAATAACTTCCCGAATTCAGCCATCGAATCTTTTACTGGTTGACTATTACTCGCATAAGCAAATCGCAAAACTATGGAATCGTTCTCATTTTTACTATAACCGGAGATTAAGATAATAGACAATAAGCCTATTATGATAACAGGAATGATCTTCTTCAATATGTTTACCCCCTTGTACCTATGTTGTTTAATAGACTCGGTAAATAATGAACCAAGTCTATTAAACTTCTGAATTACATTTGTTTAGATATATTCGTATAAAAATTCAGCTAAACATAAAACAGCTAAAGACTGACCGTATGGCATCGTTGTGGTTTTAATTTCTTTATAAAACTCCAACGTATCTCCCATACCTGTCCCTACAGACACTTTTTGTAAGGCACCCTCTTCATTGATTTCCTCAACAATTCCTTTGATCGCTTTGTAAGCCACCTCTTTGTATTCCTGACTAATATAACGTTTATGGACTGATTTTAAGATGCCATAGGCAAAGCCCGCTGTTGCAGATGCCTCTAAATAAGATGTTTTATCATTGATCAATGTATGCCATAATCCGCTTTCATTTTGATATTCAGCCAACGACTCGATCTGTCTTTGTAATGTTTCTATTAGAAACTCTCGTAAGAAATCTCCTTGCTTTAAATCGAGTATTTCAATAATTTCCGGAATAGCAATGGTAATCCAACAGTTGCCTCTTCCCCATAATGCTTCTGCATAATTGTGATTTTCTTCAAATGTCCAGCCGTGAAACCATAATCCAGTTTTTCGGTCACTTAAGTATTTAATGTGTATTAAAAATTGTCTTTTTGCTTCTTCAATATATTCTTGTTTATTGAAAAGTCTGCCAATTTTCGCTAAAGGTAATACAGTCATCATTAATGTATCATCCCAAAGCTGATTTTTATTTTCAGGTCCGTATGTCATATGCTGTAAACCATTTTCCTTTGTGCGCGGCATTTCATACATGACCCATTCTGCCCAGCTTTCTAAGTATGGAACAAATGTCTGGTCCTTTGTTTCCTCATACAAAAAGGCTAATATTAGTAGTGGCGCCATTGTGTTTACATTTTTTGGAGGAACACCTTCATCAAATCTAGCATTAAACCAATCTGTTATAATCTTTAATGCCTTCTGATTGTTCGTTAGTTTCCAATATTTAAATATCCCATATAATCCAACACCTTGCGGCCAATTCCAAACATTCCAACTCTTATCATCAACTACTAAACCATCAAAGTTTAATAAAAATTCCCCTGTATCATCTTTAATTTGTGAAAGGTTATCCATTAATACATCTATATAATTTATGATGTCATTCTTTTCAAGAGATACTTGCTTTTGTACCATTATTTATACCCTCCCATTTAGTTTCAACATTCATTTCCAACAGCTCTGAAATTAAACGTTTTCATTTTTTCTTTTATTGTTTGATTTTTCTTATCTTCTGCTACGCTAGGATGTACATTTTCTCCTCTATATGTTTATTTACTTCTGTTTTTGTTTACTTATTTCCATTTTGATTATAAAGAAATTATTTTATCAGGTCAATTGAATTTTAGATAAATTTATAAATAATCAGAAAAATAAAAGTCATTTTTTTCCCGTATTAAGGCTATATCATTTGC
>DASQMK010000018.1:0-8309 GCA_035645575.1 Metabacillus sp. | reverse complement strand
GAGTCCGAGATCAACTTGTAATGACAGTTCAAGATAATGGAAATGGAATAACAGAAACAAGACTTAACGAAATTTATCAGTCGTTAAACCAAGATCAACAAAGTAAGCTAAGTGGTACAAATATAGGATTGAGAAATGTTTACTTACGTTTGAAGCTCTATTTTGGTGAACAAGCATCATTACTAATAGAGAATCATGAAGACGGAGGGACTTTGGTTACGATAAAGCTTCCAGTAGAATTGGGAGGTTCATGAAATGAAAGCAATCATAATTGACGATGAAACACATGTAAGAGAAGGGCTGCTTTTATTAGCAGAATGGAAGAGATTTGGTATTCAAGAAGTATTTGAGGCAAAGGACGGAGAAGAGGCCCAAAATCTAATTATCAAGCATCAACCAGAAATTATATTTACAGATATGAATATGCCAAAATTTGATGGAATCGAACTATTAAAATGGCTCAGAAAAAATGAAATAACAAGTAAAATTATTGTCATAAGCGGGTACGATGATTTTCATTATATGAGAAATGCAATCACATATGGAAGCTATGATTATTTATTAAAACCGATTGACCCTAGCTTGCTTAATGAAACATTAGAAAGAGCGGTATCAGATTGGAAAAAGGAAGCTTTTAAAAGGGAGTCAACAATCGAAACGACTAGAGTCATAAATGAGGTAAAACCTCTTTATTGGGATCATATTTTTTCTAATGTAGTATCGAATCAAGCTATATCGAGTGAAACGGTTCTGAAAATTAACAAGGAATTTGGGGTTAATATCAATGAGGCAGACTGTACAATTTCTTTAATATTTATCAGCCCTAAAATCATCGAGAAGTTTGATGGTGATAAAAATTTAGCCTTTTTCACCTTGTTAAATATTTGCAATGAAATTGTTCACTCCAAAAAAAGTGGCTTTTGCTTTCGAAATGTAAATGAAGAAAACGAACTTGTCGTTCTTTTATGGAACAGCAAAAATGAAATAGAAACGCTTAAGAAAATGCAAACGGAAATCTATAAATTTAGTAGTATTAAAGCTTTATTTTCAGTTGGTAAGCCGTTGTCGTCAATAAAGGAGGCCTATAAATCAGCACGAAAAACTTTATTTAAACATAATATGATTGAATGTCCTAAGAAAAATAATATCGTATATTATCAAGACATCACTTCTGGCCCTTTTCTACATTTATTCGATTTCGCCGAAGATATCAAATGGGCTATCCAAAGTTGTAGTATTGAGCAAATGGAAGAGATTATCCAAAAGATTTTTTATATCCTCGAATCTAAACATGTTTTATCATACGAGCAAGTTAGACTATGGGAAGGGCAGTTTGAAATACTGAGAAAAAATTGGTTGAAAGAATATAACACGAATGAAGATGTGACTTTCTATAAAGGGACGAATTATTGGGATGGAAAAGGGTTATTCTCATTTGAAAAATTTAAAGAAGAGAAGCGAAAGGAATTTTATGAATTAATCCATCTATTGAATGATGTGAGATATAAAAAAGAAACAAGCAGCATTCAAGAGATCGAAGCATTCTTAAGAAAGAACTATGAGAAAGATATTACGTTACAGGAAATAGCGGAACGATTTTTTTTAAGTCGAGAATATATTTCTAGAAAGTTCAAGCAAGAATATCATGAGACATTAACAAACTATTTAACGAAAATAAGAATCGAAAAAGCAAAAGAGCTTTTAGAAAACCCACATTTAAAGGTATATGAAATTTCATATAAGGTTGGATATCAAAACGAAAAATATTTCAGCAAAGTGTTTAAAAAGCTAGTCGGATTAACTCCAAATGAATATCGGGTACAGGTGATGTCAAAATAAGAATAAGAGGATCATCTTGCGCTTTTTAAAGGTAAGCAAGCATAAAATTTTGTACTTAGTTTTGGTGTCTAGCTCCAGGCACCATCGGCGAAGTACAGGACGTACAAGTGCAGTTATGGCGATTGGCGTCGCGTTAATAACTGCCTCTAGGATCTAGTCAAGTAGGAATATAAGGTAAAGAACAACTTCTATTCCTACTCGCCTTATGCTTGTCGCCGAATGCTTAGCGCCTTGTGCTTTTCTTATAATTAGCTTCTACAATATTTGCTTTATTAATGCTAATATATGTTTATTAATCGTTCGGAGGACATATATGCGGATCTTTAGAATATTAAACAACAATGCAGTGGTTGTAATAGACGGACCACAGGAAAAAATTGTGATGGGCCCTGGAATTGCGTTTCAAAAGCAAAGAAATGATATTGTACCAAAAAGTAAAATAGAAAAAATCTTTGTTTTACGCGAAGCTTCATCTGAAAAGTTTCAACAATTACTATCTACATTACCAGAGTCACATATTGAATTAGCTGAAAGCATCATCAGTTATGCTGAAGGCCATTTAAGTGCACCTTTAAGTGATCATATTCATATTGCCCTAACCGATCATCTATCTTTTGCCTTGGAAAGAATACAACAAGGTATTCCAATAAAAAATAAGCTGGTAAACGAGATAAGGATGCTTTATAAAAAAGAGTATGAGGTAGGGATGTGGGCAAAGGAAGAGATCAAGAAAAAACTTGGGTTCGACATACCGGAGGATGAAGTCGCCCACATTGCTCTTCATATTCACACAGCGAAAATGGATGCACCTTTGATGAGTGAATCATTAAAACAAGCCTCCATTTTAAGTGATTTTGTTCGTCAGGTTGAATCGTATATAGGTGAAAAGATTGAGGAATCATCGATCAATTATCAAAGACTAATCACACACCTTCGTTTTGCCCTAAATCGAATTCAACAAGGAGAACAGTTTGATCCTATTGATCAAGATATGCTGGAGCTTATTCAAGGTAAGTATAAAAAGGCTTATGAATATTCACAGAAAATATTAGATTATTTAAGTGAAGAATATGAGATTTCTTTTCCATCATCTGAAATTGCTTATATTGCGATCCATATTCAACGGCTAATAAAATAATAAGTGTCGAAATTTGAATTTTATTGTTGACGTTTCCATTTGTCTATTATAAAATTTACTCATTCAAACAATTTCATATGTAGGATTGTGACTGATAATGCAGGCAAGACCTAGAATATATAAGATGATATAGGTAGATCATCGTGCACTTTGCTACCTATTTTACCTTATATATTTTAGGTCTTTTTTGTTGTTTTTCGGAAAGATTCTACATGATATATAGGGAGGAAATCAACATGAATCATCGTGAAGTAGCCGAAGAGCTTGTTACAAAGCTCGGTGGTAAAAACAACGTCATTAGCGCAGCTCATTGTGCAACTCGTCTTCGTCTTGTGATTGAAGATGAAAGTCAAATAGACAAAAATGCCATTGAAGAATTAGATGGTGTAAAAGGAGCTTTTTCAAGCTCTGGTCAATTTCAAATCATTTTTGGAACGGGAACAGTGAATAAAGTATATCAACACTTTGCACCATTAGTTGGTGTTTCAATGGAGGAAAATAATTCAAATAAAAGTGAATCACATGGAGACGCAGCAAAGCGTAAGATGAATCCGTTTGCTCGTTTTGCTCGTACATTATCTAACATTTTTGTACCAATCATCCCTGCAATAGTTGCAGCAGGTATGTTAATGGGTCTTTTAGGATTAATGAAAACGTATAACTGGGTAGACCCTGAAAGCGGATTATTCGTCATGCTAGATATGTTTTCATCTGCTGCCTTTATTATTTTGCCTATTTTAATCGGATTTAGTGCGGCTAAGGAATTTGGAGCAAATGGTTATCTTGGAGCAGTAATAGGGGGAATTATGATACACCCTAACTTACTAAATCCATGGGGATTATCAAATGCTGAGCCATCTACACTTGATTTCTTTGGCTTTGGTGTTGAAATGCTAGGGTACCAAGGAACAGTCATCCCTGTTTTGTTGACTGTTTATATTATGGCGCAAATTGAAAAGGGCTTACGAAAAGTCATTCCAAATGTTATTGATTTACTTGTAACACCTTTCTTAACAGTAATATTTACAGGTTTTGTTGCATTGCTAGTCATTGGTCCATTAGGAAGAGTACTAGGAAACGGGATTACTACTGTGTTAGATGTTGTGTATAACTCAGCTGGACCTATCGCAGGCATATTATTTGGTGGTTTATATTCCACCATCGTATTAACAGGTGTTCATCATAGCTTCCATGCAATTGAGGCTGAATTATTAAATGTTGGTGGAAACTACTTACTACCGATCTGGGCGATGGCAAACGTCGCTCAAGGTGGAGCTACTCTTGCTGTTTTCTTTAAAACAAAAAATAATAAAACGAAGGAGATTGCTTTACCAGCGGCAGTTTCTACTTTCCTTGGGATTACAGAGCCTGCTATCTTTGGCGTAAACTTAAAATATCGCCGTCCATTTATTGGAGCAGCGATCGGTGGAGCACTTGGTGGGGCATATGTTGTTTTCACTCAAGTCATGGCCAATGGAATCGGATTAACAGGAATTCCTCAGTTTGCTATCGTGCAAGATCCTATTAATTACGGAATTGGATTTATCATTGCAGTAGTTGGTGCCTTCATTTCTACATTATTATTAGGGTGGAAAGAAGAGTCAAAATAAGTAATAATGGGTTGGCTCTGAATGTTAGAGTCAACCCTTTCGTTAATAAAGTATAAGTGAGCAGGAGGAAGAACCGTGACAAGGGATGAACAATTACGACAAGAAGCGTATGCAGAGATTGAAAAACATAGGAATCTTGTAGAACAAGATCCATATAGATTGACCTATCACCTTATGCCCCCTGTCGGGCTATTAAATGATCCAAATGGATTTATCCAAGTAAATGGAATATATCACCTTTATTATCAATGGATGCCATTCAAAACAGGTCATGGGGCGAAGTTTTGGGGTCATTATTCATCAAAAGATCTAGTGAACTGGAAGCATGAAAGGATCGCGTTAACACCTTCAGAATGGTATGAAAAGAATGGGTGTTATTCAGGTAGTGCTATTGAGAACGATGGGAAAATATATGCCTTTTACACAGGGAATGTAAAGGATGAACAAGGTAATCGTGAAACATACCAATGCTTAGCTATTTCTGAATATGGATACCTTTTTGATAAAAAAGGTCCTCTTGTTTATCTACCAGAAGGGTTTACTGCTCATTTTCGAGATCCAAAGGTTTGGAAGCAAGAGGATACCTATTTCATGGTAATCGGAGCTCAGACAGAAGACTTAAAAGGTGCAGTTGTCTTGTTTCAGTCTAAAGATTTAATGGAGTGGACTTTTGGTGGAATTTTAGCTGGTGGTGGGAAAGGAAAGCTTCGTGAATTTGGATATATGTTTGAATGCCCAGACTTATTTCACCTAGAGGGAAAAGATATACTTGTCTTTTCACCACAAGGCATAGAGCCACAAGGTATGAGATACCAAAATGTATATCAAGCCGGCTATGTTATAGGAGATTTTAATCCGGAAACTGGTGAATATGAGCATAATGAGTTCGATGAGCTAGATCGTGGCTTTGATTTTTATGCTCCGCAAACAACAATCAATGACCAAGGAAGAAGACTCCTTTTTGGTTGGATGAGTGTGCCTGACCAAAATGAACAAGAACACCCTACGATTGAATATAAATGGATTCACAATATGACGTTGCCACGTGAATTGAAATTGGTGAATGGGAAAGTATATCAAGTTCCTGTTGACGAACTTAAGCAATTAAGAAGCGAAGAGGCTGTTTCACACTCAGTGAAGTTATCGAGAGAATGGAAGGAACTTGACGGAATTCACGGCAAATCAGTGGAATTGTACATGAAAGATATCGAAATAACCGAGGGGTGGTTGGAGATTTCAATAAGTGATGGAGGAAGAATCATCTATTCAGCTGATGAACAGGTCATGACGTTTGAAAGAAAGAGTTATGTCAATGGTACAACTGAGAAACGCCAATGCTCTCTCAACGAACTTATCAATCTTCACATCTATATTGATACATCATCAGTAGAAATGTTTATAAATGATGGACAAGAAACATTTACTTCACGAATATTTCCATCTCCAAGTAAAGAAACCATTACATTTGGGGCATCAAAAAATGCGAGCTTTACGGTTCAAAAATGGACACTAGTGAGAAAATAAAATGATAGAGTGAAATAGCACTTTCCTTAAATTAGGAGGAAAGTGCTATTTTTGCTTTTGAAATATAACGACTGGCACATACTAAGAAAAAGGAGGGAGAAAGGTGGAACAGCTTACGTATAAACAATCATGGTTTTATAACATAAAAGGTGATATTCTTTCGGGATTAGTTGTTGCCCTTGCTCTGATTCCAGAAGCGATTGCATTTTCCATTATTGCTGGAGTTGATCCGATGGTAGGATTATATGCCTCCTTTACAATTGCAGTAACGATTGCTTTTGTTGGAGGAAGACCTGGGATGATTTCGGCTGCAACAGGAGCAATGGCGCTTTAATTTATTAATTTAGTAGCAGACCATGGAATCGAATATTTACTTGCAGCGACTATCCTAACAGGTATTTTACAAATTTTGTTTGGGGTCTTTAAATTTGCAAGATATATGGAATTCATTCCCCGATCAGTCATGGTTGGGTTCGTTAATGCATTAGCCATTTTAATTTTCACATCCCAATTGCAGCATTTTGAGGGTGAGGCCTGGATTATGTATGGTCTTGTTGCATTGGAATTCACCTGATCTAAATGATAGCCGAAAAGAGAGAATGAAAGCAGTGGAGGAACAGGCGAAAAAAGCTGATGTTTCTTATGAAATTAAAATCTTACATGGAGAGCCTGGTCCAGTTATAGTAGATTATGTGAATAAAAACTCGGTTGATATTGTCGTGATCGGTAGTAGAGGGTTAAATGGGCTACAAGAATTTATGCTTGGTAGTGTAAGCCACAAAGTTGCCAAACGTGCAAATTGCCCAGTATTAATAGTGAAATAAGAGGTTGATATGAAGGCAACTCAATTTACAGTTTCTGATTGGATAGATGGCAGCTGGAATATAACATCAAGTGAAATTCTGACAGTGATGCAAAATGGCATTGATATTGAAAACCATTCGGTTACTTATCCTTTCCTAGCTAGCTTAAGCATAGACGAGCAATACTCTGAAATTAATTATGCCACAATAAATTTAAAAGAACTAACAGGTAAAAGATAACAAATGTATTTGCTTACCCGTATGGTAATTATAATGAAGAAACAATATCTGTTCTTCAGGAATTAGGATTTAAAGGGGCATTTAAAGTAGGTGGAGGAATTAGTACAGATCAAAGTAACCGATTTGAGTTACCTCTTATCATGATCCTTCAAGAGCATACACTAGAAGACAAGAATGGTGAAAACTGGATACTAAGTGTTTCAACTCCTAAATAGTGATTATTTGGGAGTTTCTTAATGAATTTAGGCAGATTATTTTACAATCAAAACAGGACATTTTACTCTCTTTGCTACTTTATGGCTAACACTACCAAGCACCATTTCCTGCATCATATTCAATCCACGGCTACCTATAACGACAAGATCATATTGATGATCGTTAGCGAATTTTACGATCGTTGGACCAGGTTCTCCTCGAATTATTTTTATATCATAACTCACATGATCCTTTTGAGCTTTTTTCTCGATCATTTCCATTTTCTTCCTTCGTTTGGTTTCTGTATCAATTTGATTCCAATTATGAAGAACATCTTCTTTTGATGTTTTCCCATCTACAACATAAACCACATCTACAAAAGATTGAGGATTAAATTTTGCAATTTCTATCGCTTTTTCTGCTGCGCGTAAGGAATGCAAGGATCCGTCTGCAGCTAGTAAGATTTTTTTAAACACCATAAGTCCCCCTATCAACTTTTAGTTCCAAGGAATTATTTGCTAGTGTGAAAATGTTGTATTTTAATAAATTCATGATGTTTATTTGATAATACTAGATAATAAGAGAAAATGATAGTATTCAATAGTTGTTATCGCTTACATGATGTTTCGCAAAAATGACAAAACCGTATATAATGCATGTTGTTAATAACGGCCCCGACTTTCATGAGAGTTGAAAGTCATAAATAAACTATAAAAAATAAAAGGGAGAGTGTCGTTTTTGAATTTAAGTACAATTAAATATGAGTGGTTTGGAAACATCAAAGGTGATGTATTAGCAGGTATTGTCGTTGCGCTTGCATTAATTCCTGAAGCTATTGCGTTTTCGATTATTGCTGGTGTAGATCCTATGGTAGGATTGTATGCTTCATTTTGTATTGCGGTGACAATTGCTTTTGTTGGAGGACGTCCTGGAATGATTTCTGCAGCAACTGGTGCAACC
>DASQMK010000017.1:0-6434 GCA_035645575.1 Metabacillus sp. | reverse complement strand
AAAATATATCTTACACAAGTTCTTGATTTGTAGCAATACTTCAAAGCATATCCTTACTTAAAGATCAATTATCACACCAAGCCCATTTCATCATATACTTACATAGAGTCATGGTTACTCCATGTATGATGCTTACAAATTTTTATGAATTCTTTGTTCTAAGATCGTTAGATTTCCTTTTATATGATTATTTTAAACGATTTTGTTTCTAGATATTAAAGGATTCAGCTATAATAGTGCTAAATAACGTTTTGGAAACAAAGGGTATCCATTATTAAAAGGAGAAAACTCATATGTCTGATGTATTATTAGGTAGTATTTTATCAGCCCTATCAACAGGATTAGGAGCCATTCCTATCCTTTTTTTACAAAAAACCATTACCCATCGCTGGAGAGACATTTTATTAGCCTTTACAGCTGGTATCATGATGACTGCTGCGATGTTAGGCCTAATTCCAGAATCATTAAAATTTGGTGGGTTGTTAGAGGTAAGCATCGGATTATTTCTAGGAGTATTGGTCCTTACTTCTCTTGAGAGAGCGATCCCTCATATGGATTTGAATCATACTAGAAGTGGAATAAAGTTTGATGAAAAGGCATTGCTCATTATCGCAGCTATTACATTGCATAATATACCAGAAGGATTATCTGTAGGGGTAAGCTACGCATCAGCAGGAAATGAAAATGAAACTGGTAACTTAATTGCATTTGCGATTGGCTTGCAAAATGCTCCTGAAGGTTTTTTAGTTGCCCTGTTTTTAATCAACCAAAGTATTAAAAGGGGAAAAGCATTTTTAATTGCAACCGCGACTGGAGCTGTAGAAATTGTAGCTTCATTACTAGGGTTTTATTTAATAAGATATGTAGAATTTCTTGTCCCATTTGGATTAGCCTTTGCGGCTGGGGCAATGTTATTTATAATCTACAAGGAACTTATCCCTGAGTCACACGGAGATGGAAACGAACAGTTTGCCACCTACTCCTTTATTACGGGTATATTATGTATGGTCATTCTGATCAATAGCTTTTAATATGCAAAATGAAAAAATACAGTGCTTGTACACTGTATTTTTTATTTACTTTATATGTTAATAAGAATACGTACCTTGAATCGAAAACATATTCATCTTTGGAACAAACTGCGTAAATGGTCCTCGTGTTGGTTTCTTTTCATCTAATAAGATTTGTTGATACTCATTTAAAAGCACGTCCAAATCTTGACTGCATTTAACCGCTAGTTCACTTGTATAACCTTCTCTATTTGCTGTTTCAATCATTTCTTTTCTTTTATGGTTTATTAATTCAAGTAATCTTGATTTCATATGATCAGTATCCATCATATTGCCTCCTAGTCAATCATTTTCTACGAGAATCTAGGACTTCAAAAGGTATGCATTATCAAAATCCGTATTACTATGACAAAAATTATTACAGAATTTTTCAAATCTGTAAAGACTAACGCATATTTAGACATCTTTTGCATAACCAAATATGACAATATTGTAAACTTCTTCAATTTTGCTTGCTTATATGAACTTTATTCCCACATTTTGTAATCTTTAAACTTCCTTTCATCTTTCATTACATTCTCTCTTTACACATCATTTTTTCTTTACAGGTTAAAATAGTAGAAAAACTTAACTTGTCACAAAAGACTTGATACTTTCTAAAAGTACAAATAAATCCAAACAAAGGAGTAACCTGTATGAGAATATTAATGATCTTGGCTATTCTATTTTTCACATTTGTACCTTCTATCCTTTCTAAATCGCCTGAAAGCAAAAACCAAAAACATGTTGCCATTGTCATTGATGATTTTGGAAATGATATGAAAGGAACTGAAGAGATTCTCTCCTTACCTATTCCTCTCACTGTTGCCGTTATGCCTTTTTTACCAACTACTAAAAAAGATGCAGAACTTGCTCACAAAAAGGGACATGAAGTTATTCTTCATCTTCCGATGGAACCATTACATGGAAAGAAAAGCTGGCTAGGGCCTGGTGCAATTACAAGTAATTTATCAACTAAGGAAGTACGAGAAAGAGTCATAAAAGCTATAGAAGATGTTCCTTATGCTGTAGGAATGAATAATCATATGGGGTCCAAAATTACATCAGATCCACGGATTATGAGAATTATTTTGGAGGTATGTCAAGAGAAAGGATTATATTATTTAGATAGTAAAACGACTGGAAAAAGTGTAGTGGGAAAATTGGCTAATGAATTAGGTGTACCATATTTAGAAAACGAATTGTTTATTGATGAACAATATACAACAAGCCATATTTTAAAACAGGCCAATTTATTATTAAAGCGTATCGAAAAAGATACAGATATTATAGCGATTGGTCATGTTGGCATTGCAGGCGAAAAAACAGCATCTGTTTTAAAACAGTATGTACCTAAGGTAAAAGAAAAGGCACAGCCTGTTACATTATCTGAATTATTTATTCATCCAGAGGATGTGACAAATTTTCAATAATGATCTTCAAAAGGACTGTTCCAAATTTGCCCATAAACTCTGAACAGTCCCCTTTACGCAATAGTAAAGAACATAAAATATAACCTATTTTATTCCATTACATTTTGAATTTCCGCTTGTAAGCTGTTGCAATTTCCCCTATCGTTGCATATAATGTAATATAACAAATCGGAAAGGGTGTATGTTGATACAATGAAGTTCTAATCTTTTTTTTCAGGCTATTATTATTCATTTATATTTTTGAATCTTAATATTACCTAGAGAAATTGGATTAGTCTGCATTCTTCAACATTATACATCACTTATGAACGAAATTTGTGCGTTCTGTTCTGGCAGAAACACTGTTTTGGCATAAATATGTATATTTTTTAGAATGATCTCTCTAGGGCTAGGGAGGTTTTTTTATGCTTACAGTACGAAATATTCATAAATATTATGGAGATCAACAGATTTTAAATGATGTTTCTTTTGAGATTAAAAAACAAGATCGAATCGGTCTTGTTGGAATTAATGGTGCGGGAAAGTCAACACTAGCCAACTTGATTTATGGAACGCTAGAACCTGATAGAGGATCAA
This sequence comes from Metabacillus sp., assembly GCA_035645575.1. Classification (GTDB taxonomy): domain Bacteria; phylum Bacillota; class Bacilli; order Bacillales; family Bacillaceae; genus Metabacillus. The sequence goes on along the minus strand of DASQMK010000017.1, from coordinate 3,376 downwards.
TCGTAAAAGCTCCTACGCTTAGAATCGGTTATTTAAAACAATCCGTTGATTATCAAGTAGCTAATAACCCGCATTTGTCCAGTGAGTTTCTTGAAAAGACAAGCGAGTTAGGGCTTTCTAAATATCAATCCTGGAACAATGATCGCATCTCACATTTAAGTGGTGGTGAAAAACTTAAAATCGCTTTAGCTGAGGTTTGGTCAAATCATCCACATATCCTTCTTCTTGACGAACCAACGAATCACCTTGATTTTCAAGGAATCAAATGGTTAGTTGAACAGCTTAATTCTTTCAAAGGTGCCGTAATCGTTATTTCTCATGACCGTTACTTTTTAGATGAGACTGTTCATCAAATATTTGACTTAGAAAATGGTCAACTCACAGCCTATGAAGGAAATTACTCTGCCTTTTATAAAAAAAAGAAAAAAAATCGGGAAGTTCAATTACACCATTATCAAAATCAACAACGAGATATTGCAAAAGTTGAAGAGCAAATGGAGCAATTACAGCAATGGGCAGGAAAGGCGCACCGGACAATGCGTGATCAAGAAGGAATGAAAGAATTCCATGGTGTTAGAGCCAAAAAGCTTGACCGAGCAATAAAATCAAAAATGAAAAGGCTAAATAACAAATTAGAAAAGAACAAGGTTGAAAAACCGACGGAGGATAAAAACATCGCCTTTCAATTTAAAGGAAACCAAAAAAGAGGCAAACGAATCATCGAGGCAAAAGATCTTACAAAAAGATTTCAGAATAGAATGCTGTTTCAGCAAAGTCATTTCTTTATAAAACATGGTGAAAAAATTGGAATTTATGGACCAAATGGCTCCGGTAAAACAACATTATTAAACATGTTTAGAGGAGAAGAAACAATTACAGCTGGTAATCTAACCATTAGCCCTTCACTCAAAATCGCAAGCTTAAGCCAAGATGTTGCTGACATGGATATATCACAAACAGGTTTAGAAGCGTTACAACTTTCTGATCAAGATCAGATATTGAAAGCAAGGACCATTCTTGCAAATATGGGTATGTACGCAAAAAAGCTGAGTCAGCGTGTTGGAACATTAAGCCTAGGAGAACGGACGAGAATTAAATTAACAAACATGCTGTTAAATGAATACGATATGCTGATTCTTGATGAACCGACGAATCATTTAGATTTAGCAAGCAGACATCAATTGGAAAAAACATTGAAGGATTTTACTGGTACAATCCTCGTTGTTTCCCATGATGTCTATTTCCTCCAACATGTTTGTGATAAGCTTCTTGTATTCGAAGATCAAAATATTAAGCGGGTAGAAATGTCGATTGAAGAGTATGAAGAAAAACGTAAAATAGCTCAAGAATCCGCATCTTCAACTAAACAAGAAGTGGAAGAGGAATTATTACGTGTGAACACGGAAATATCTGCCATATTAGGTGAAATTAGTTTATTAACTCCTGATTCTGAGAAATATCAAGTACTTGATCAAGCTTTCCAAAGCTTAACAAAGCAAAAAAAAGATTTATTAAAAAAAAACGGAGAATTAATTTTCTCCGCTTTTTTATCTCACTCTTAAACGGGCAGTAAAACCCCATTTCAAGCTTTTGAGTATACAAAGAAGGTAGGTGGGGATAACTGCCCGTAAAGGTCCGATTGGTTCAACTAACCATCAGTGGGGGTATGAAGCCCCCCACTGATGGAAGTTTCACTTTATTATTATTTCGTTAATTCTTGTTCCTCTTGATATGGATGAGCCACCCATCCTTCTGTTTCAATAAACAAGCGTACAGCCACAACTTGGCGGTCTTCCATTAATGTAAAGAAATGTGGATTTCCTTCTGGTACGGAAATTACATCGCCAGCTTCTAACTCTACATCAAAGTATCCTGTTTGATCATCACCTTTAATAATGAAAATTCCATGTCCTGCTGTAATTGCACGAACTTCATCTTCAGTGTGTGTATGAACATTTTCAAACTTCTTTAACAGCTCTTCAAGATTAGGAGTTGCATCAGATAAAGCAACAATATCCCATGTTTTATAGCCTCTTCTTTCTGCTAAATCTTCAATTTCAGATTTGTAGGTTGTTAGAATTTCAGATTTTTCTTCATCACTAAGAACAAACTTTTCAACTAAATGGGATGGAAGCTTGCTCATATCCCAGTGCTCATAAAGTACACCTTGTTTCTCTAAGAATGCAGAAACCTGCTCTTGACCTTCAATTACTTCTTTTGTATTTCTAACTTTAATGACTGCCATTATTTTCTCCTCCAATTTGTGTTTGATTTTTGAATTTCTTTTTAGCGATGTGCTTTCAATGTCATTAGTTTCAAATGATAAGAAAATAAGAATTCGCTAGCTTCCAAGTATTTCTTTGCTTCTAATGCATCTCTTCCCCATACAGTAATTCCATGATTACGAATAAGGACTGCCCCTGCATCTGCTTTAACAAATTCACTGAAATCACTAGCTAATGTAGGGATATGAGCATGATTGTAAATAATCGGTATTATAAACTCAGCATCTTCATCCCACAAACCGTAGGCTTTAATGATTTCTTGACCTTTAAATGTTATCTTTCCCTGATCTCCATAAAGTTCTGAAATCACATTGTTATCAACAGTGTGAACATGAAGACTGCACCCTGCATTGGTTTTATTAAAGATTTCTACATGTAAAAGAGTTTCTGCTGATGGTTTTAAATGTGTGTTATTCACTGGCTGTCCCTTGCTATCGACAAGTAAAAAGTCTTCTTTTGTTTCTTTTGTTTTATCCTTTCCACTTGCCGTTACTAGAAATGAAATAGGATCATCCTCCACTTTGATCGCCAAGTTTCCACTTGTTCCTGGAAACCAATCTCTCTTTGCTAGCACTCTCTTAATGTCAGCTAATTCTTCCCAACGTTGCTCTAGTAAACTCACACACTTACCTCCTCTAGATGATCAAGAATGTCCATTACATCATAAAAAGTCGTAAACGACTGAAATGGTAACTGTAACTCTTTGCATTTTTCTAATAAAAGATCTCTAGCAATCACAAAATCAGCTAATTTTGCGGCCTGTAAATCTGTAATTGAATCTCCAATAACAATTTTCTTTTGATTCATATTTGTAAGCTGACGAATGAGTGACGGCTTACAGCATCCACATTCATTCGTACATTGTTCGTCACAACCGTTTGGCCATTCAATCTTTATTTGTTCATTTGAGAAGTTAGCCACATTGCAGTAAATCTGATCTTCACTAACCAGTCCTTGAAGAAGGGGATAAACAAAAAAATCAATTCCCCCACTGACAATATAAAGTGGGATATTGTTTTCCTTTGTATATCTTACAAAATCTTCAAAGCCTGGACGAATTTCAGCATGCTGAAGGATATAGTCCACAATTT
>DASQMK010000016.1:0-3146 GCA_035645575.1 Metabacillus sp. | reverse complement strand
GGCCCCATGTTTAATTGCTAGTTGTTCAAAAGATTGATTTGAATCTGTTATTAAAACCTTTGTTCCTAAAGGGATTTTATCGTAAAGAACTTCTACTTCCTTGTTTAGTAATCGTACACAGCCTTGTGTCACATAGGAACCAATTGAATTGTTGTTATTTGTCCCGTGTATTCCATATGTCCGTCCATCTGTTCCTTCAGCATCAAAGCCAATCCACCTTGTTCCAAGCGGATTATTCTTATCACCACCAGGAATATTCTTTTTGCGATAATAAGGATCAACCGCCTTAACAATAACAGTAAATTCCCCTTCAGGAGTCAGCTCTTCCGTCATACCTGTTGCTACTTGGTGAGTCTCTTTTACTTCATTATCATAAACATATGCAAGTTCATTTGTCTGTTTATTAATGATTAAATATGGATCACCTGGCAAAGGATTTTCTCCCAGTGGCCAGATTGGGGATTGAAGAAAAAGTAATAGAAGCAAAAGCCTCATAAAATCAGCACCCTTTTTCTCTTAATATGATCTATAGATTAAGATTCCATTCCTTTAAACTGACTTTTAATGATGAGATAATGCTCCATTTCTTTCACAAAATGATACAAAGCTGCCCTCGCTTCAAATTCCTCTCTTGTTTTCGGTAAATCCATTTCTTCAAAGGACTTTTTCATATCAAGGAGCTGAACTAAAAACTTATGAGCTGTATTTCCTGGATGTATATTCAGACTCAGTTCATGAAGAAAATGAGCAATCATCTTACTTTGTTCAACAGCGATATGAATAGAAGTAATACTCGGAATGACCCGTTCGATAATTTCAAATTGTTTTTCTCTCATTTTAAAATAATGATAATATGAATTCTCGTGTCGCAAAAAATGGTTTTCAACATCACGAAATGCTACTGTTTTTGCTTCATTAATGAGCTGTGCTGTTTTGGTAATTTCATTCCCATCCCATTTTCTATCTTTTTCTATTAGATAAAGCTCAATTTCTTTAAAGATAGTTGCTAAATTCTCTTCTATCTGTATTTGATAATTTTTCAATTTCTTTTCAACACTTGGCATATATAAGTTCATCACTAGTGCAACACCAATTCCGACTGTTACTAGTAATAATTCATTACTAATTACTTGAAGGTTTATTTGATTTGTACTATAAAGATGAAAAATGACGACCGTACTAGTCACAATCCCCTCTGTCGCTTTCAAAGCAACTGTTGTAGGAATAAAAAGTAATAATAATAAACCAATTACTAGCGGATGATAGGCAATTCCCTCAAAGAACACAAAAGAAAAGATCATCGCGATAGAACAAGCTAGGAATCGTTCCCATGAGCTTCGAAGTGATTTCTTTTTTGTGATTTTTATACATAGAATGGTAATAATTCCTGCTGATGTATAAAACTCCAAGCCAAGAAACTGTGCCAGTATAATAGCAATTGTTGTACCAAGAGCTGTTTTTGCGGTTCGATAACCTATTTTAAACATAAAGTACTCCTTAAAAGATGATTCTGTTGAATAGTTTACACTATTTTCAGGGAAAAACGAAAAAAGATGATCACCATGACCATCTTTTTTCTACCACTATTATCCTTAGAGCATCTTTTCTAAGAACTCTTGTGCACGTTTTGTCTTTGGAGCCGTAAAGAATTCACCAGGAGGAGCATCCTCTACCAATAACCCTCCATCTAAGAAAAGAACGCGATCAGCAACTTCTTTTGCAAATCCCATCTCATGTGTGACAATAGCCATTGTCATCCCAGTTTGCGCTAGGTCTTTCATAACCTCAAGCACCTCTTTGACCATCTCTGGATCAAGTGCAGATGTTGGTTCATCAAATAACATCACATCTGGATTCATTGCAAGGGCTCTCGCAATGGCTACCCTTTGCTTTTGTCCACCAGATAATCGATTAGGATATTCAGATGCCTTTTCTAGAAGACCTACTTTTTGTAATAGTTCTTTCCCAATGTTCTCAGCTTCTTGTTTAGAGAGACCCTTAACCGTTATTGGGGCATACGTAATATTATCCAAAACAGATTTGTGAGGGAAAAGGTGAAAGTGCTGAAACACCATTCCTACATTTTGTCTTACTTTTGCAATATCTGTCTTAGGATTTGTAATATCGACATCATTAATATAAATCTTACCTTCTGTTGGTTTTTCTAATAGATTTAAGCAACGGAGAAAAGTTGATTTCCCTGAACCAGAAGGACCAATAATCGCAATTACTTCACCCGAAGCAATCGAAGTTGATATTCCTTTTAAAACTTTTAAATTTCCATAGGTTTTGTGTAAATTGTCTACTTTAATCACTGCGTCTCATTCTCCCCTCTATTCCCTTACCAAGAAGTGTTAAGAACATGACTAATAGATAATAAATTAATCCTGCAAAAAGCAATGGGGCGAAATAGTTATAGGAATCTGCTCCTACTTGGTAGGCTCTTCTCATAATATCTTGTACTCCAATTACAGTTACAATGGCAGATTCTTTTGTTAATGTAATAAATTCATTCATTAATGCAGGTAATATGTTCTTAAATGCTTGAGGTAAAATGATATCCTTCATCATTTTTGAATATGGAACACCTAATGCCATAGAAGCTTCTTGTTGCCCTTTATCGATTGCATTAATTCCTGCACGAATGATCTCTGAGATATACGCCCCTGAATTCAATGTAAAGGCGGCAACCGCAGCCGGATATGGATCAATCGGAAAACCAAGGATTTGTGGCAAACCAAAATAAATTATTAATAATTGTAAAACAAGAGGAGTTCCTCTAAAAATCGATGTATACGCATCTGCGACCCACATTAACGGTTTAATTCGACTTATCTTAAATAATGCAAGAATAATTCCCCACACAAATCCGAGTAGCAAAGATAAGACAACAATCTTTAAGGTTACCCAGATTCCCTCTAATATAAAGGGGAGCGATGGAACGATTGAAGAAAAGTTTAAAAAATCCATTCCTTCTCTAACTCCTTTCTCAGTCCAATATTTTATAACTTTCTTACGAAGATTTGTCAACCAGAACAAAAGCCAAGCGCCTCGGTCAGCCTCAGGCAAATAAGGCACAAATGAATTGAAGACGTTTCTTTGTCTTCAATTCATTTGTGGCTTATGACCTCGAGGGGCTAGGCGCT
>DASQMK010000015.1:0-3871 GCA_035645575.1 Metabacillus sp. | reverse complement strand
TTTTTACGTACATTGATTGAACAAGATTTGATTCCGGATGATGTGACAATTCAAGTGTTAACACAGTCAAGAGAACATATTATACGTAAAACCTTTGAAGCTTTAGAAGGTGTAAATAAAGCGGTGGTTCACTTATACAACTCGACATCTGTTGCACAACGTGAGCAAGTATTCAAGAAATCTAAAGAACAAATAATTGACATTGCCGTAACTGGAGCAAAAATGCTGAAAAAATATGCTGCTGAAACAGAGGGGAACTTCCAATTTCAGTATTCCCCAGAGAGCTTTACAGGTACTGAAATGGAGTTTGCACTTGATATTTGTAACTCGGTACTTGATATATGGGAGCCTACGGCTGATAACAAGGTAATTATCAATCTTCCTGCTACAGTATCAATGTCTATGCCTCACGTTTACGCAAGTCAAATTGAATATATGAGCGATCATCTTAAATTCCGGGACAATGTGATCCTTTCAATTCATCCACACAATGACAGAGGAACCGGGGTTGCAGATGCGGAGCTTGGAATGCTTGCCGGAGCGCAGAGAGTCGAAGGAACATTGTTTGGTAATGGGGAAAGAACCGGTAATGTAGACATAGTAACACTTGCATTAAACATGTATTCTCATGGAGTTGATGCAAAGTTAAATTTTGATCATATCCCTAAAATTATTTCGGTTTATGAAAAGTTGACAAGAATGACGGTTCACGAAAGACATCCATATGGAGGCGAACTTGTATTTACTGCATTTTCTGGATCCCATCAAGATGCCATTGCCAAAGGAATGAAATGGCGTGAAGAAAAAGACAATCAACATTGGTCCGTACCTTATTTATTAATTGATCCAATGGATATTGGCAGAGAATATGAAGGGGATATTATCCGAATTAACAGCCAATCTGGTAAGGGTGGTATTGGTTATATACTTCAGCAAAAATATGGACTTGACTTGCCTGCTAAAATGCGTGAAAACTTTGGATATAGCGTTAAAAATGTTTCGGATCGTAAGCACAAGGAGCTTATGCCTAATGAAATCTATAACATTTTCATCAATGAATATGTAAATATAAATACACCTGTTGAGTTTATCGATTACAACTTTACTGCAAATGACCAATATGAAACAATCGTTTCGATTCGTATGAATAATGAAAAACATGAGTTTATCGGTACGGGGAATGGGCGACTAGATGCTATCAGCAACGTTCTTCAAACCCAATTAGGTATCCAATTTAAAGATTTAGTCTATAAAGAGCATGCGTTAGAAATAGGTTCAGGATCAAAGGCTGTATCTTATGTAGGGATTACGGCAATTGATGGTACAGTATATTGGGGCTGTGGGATTGACGTCGATATTATGACTTCATCTGTAAAAGCTTTGTTTAGTGCTATTAACAATATGGTATCCAACTTAATTCCTGTTGAAAGAGAGCTTATCCTTTCAAAAAAATAAAGAGAAATTATTTATATATCCAAGTAACATAGTAGTTTAAAGTAGATCCTCATTGTATAAAAAAGCCGATAAAATACTGAAATTAGTAGGATGTCGGCTTTTTATTATAACTCACAATATTGGGGATTAACAAAAGTAGCCCACCCAATTTGAAAGGGTAGGGGGAGCAGGTTCGAATATACTATCGGATGAACGAATTAAAAATCCTAATACCACGTGGTAATGGATTGGAGCTTTTTTTATTTAGTTTTAAAATTTGTTACACTACCAATGCTAAGATGATTGGACTTTATAATGAAGTTAATATTTCTGGTTATTTGTATAAATGAAATGGATTTCCTATCAATATCCAATCCACCCTAATTCTTTAGAGATATCTTTTGAGTATTTTAACACTGCATCTATGTACATATTTAACTGTTCAATTAGTCCGCTTGGATAAATAGATATACTAATTGCAGCAACAACTGTATCATCCCATGAAAAAATAGGGGCAGCTATACTAGTTACATCCTTTTCTTTTTCTCCAAAGGTTAAAGAAAAACCATATTGTTTTATAATCCTTAACTCAGATTCTAATTCGTTTCTATCGCCTATTAGTTTTTGTTTAAAAAGATCGGAGACGATTTTATCTCTTGTATTGAGGCTTAAATTTGCAAGTAAGACTTTATTTGGTGCATCAATTGAGAGAGGAAGACGTATCCCCTTAATTTCAGAATTAAAATGATAGATTGGTTTATTAGCATTTACACAATCTAAAACAACTCCTTCATTACCCTCTATAATGGATAAATAAACCTTTTCCTTCGTTTGTTTGGATAATTCAATAAGAAAGGGAAGGGCAGCATTACGAATTGCATTATTTTCCCTAACTGAAAGTCCTAAGTCGACTATTTTTGTACCAAGACTAAATCTTCTAGTTTCTCTGTTTTGAACAACAAAACCTACCTCGCATAAACAATTAAGTAACCGATGTACAGTTTGAACTGGGATGTCAATTTCTCTACTTATTTCGGTTGTACTCCAGTCTTCTTTAGCTTCACTAGGTTTCAATAAACTTAGCAATACCATTGATTTTTGTATAACCCCTGACAATATGAACAACTCCTTTACATTTTTAGATTAATGGTAAAGGAAACACCTCGTATTTTTATTTTTGAGTGAGATTTACCTACATATTTTTTTATCCATTGTCACTTTTAAAAGAAATTTACTTGGTGAAAGGATCATTTTCTTTTTATGAAAATATAGATGGATAATTGACAATAATAATAAAGAATATATAATAGTAGAAACTTGGATAAAACAATCAAAAGATATACAAACAGGCAATCATGAAAGAGAAGCATTGAAGTAAGTATAAGCAGAAAGGGTAAATAACCTTTCTGCTTAATTATTATAAAAATCCATTATTCAAGGTTAGCATGTCTACTAAACATGGAATTAGAGTTTAATCCCTCTAATTCCATATATCTTAAAATTAAAGAATCAAAAAATAGTAACAAGGTTTGTTCAAAAAGTGATGCCATTGGTTGAATGGTTTGATACTTACTGGTTTCTTGGTCTTTAGGTGAACCAGGCATTTTGACAACAATATCAGCTAGTTGTCCAATTGTAGATTCAGGATTGATTGTTACAACAGCCACTTTAGCTCCATAACCTTTCGCTTTCTCAGCCATTGATACTAAGCTTTTAGTTTCTCCTGATCCTGAAGCAATAATAAGTAAATCATTTTCTGCAATATTAGCCGTCACTGTTTCACCGACAACATATGAATCGATCCCCATATGCATCATTCTCATGGCGAATGATTTTCCCATAAAACCTGATCTGCCTGCACCTGCAACAAACACTTTGTTTGAGGATCTAATGGCTTTAACTAAACTCTCGGCATCAGCATCAGTAATATACTGAACAGAATGGTTTAATTCATCCAATACTTTTGAAAGATAATAAGATGCTTCCATATACTGTCCCGATTATACTAAAGTAGCTTCTTTAACTAATTTTTGCATTTCAGCTGCAACGGCTTTTTTATCATCTTTACCTGTGATTCCGCCGCCAACAATAACTAAATCAGGCCCGGCTGCAATGACTTCTGGTAGTGTTTCTAATTTAATACCACCAGCTACAGCAGTTTTTGTGTTTGTAACAACACGTTTGATTGTACGTAATTGCTCAAAGGAATTTTCTCCTGCTGCTTGAAGATCATATCCTGTATGTACACAAATATAGTCAACACCAAGGGCATCGATTTCTTTGGCACGTTTTTCAATATCTTTCACATTAATCATATCTACTAAGATTTTTGTTCCATGTTTTTTTGCTTCTTCTACAGCACCTTTAATCGTTGCATCATCTGTTGCGCCAAGAATCGTTACAATTCCAGCACCTGCTTCAGAAGCCTTCATTACTT
>DASQMK010000014.1:0-3521 GCA_035645575.1 Metabacillus sp. | reverse complement strand
CCCAACGATACCAAATGGTGCGAGCTGCATGCCTTCTGCTTTTTCCTCTGCTGCGTGCGGAGCATGGTCTGTTGCAATAAAATCAATTGTTCCATCTAGTAAACCTTCAATTAACGCCTCTTGATCTGCTTTTCCTCTTAAAGGTGGATTCATTTTAAAATTCGGATCAAGATCTGGAATATCATCTTCACATAGTAACAAGTGGTGTGGTGTAACCTCTGCAGTTACTTTGATACCGGCTCGTTTAGCATCTCTTACAACACGAACAGATTCTTTTGTACTAATATGACACACATGGTAATGACAGCCAGCAGCTTCAGCAAGCAGGATATCTCTTGCAATATGAACAGACTCACAAACTGATGGGATACCGTTAATTCCATGCTTTCTTGAAAATTCTCCTTCATGGACAGATCCTTTGTTAATTAATGTATTATCTTCACAGTGTGCAACAACAGCTGCACCAATTGAAGCTGCCTCTTTCATAGCCTCTAGCATTTTACCAGCGGATTGAACTCCTACTCCATCATCAGTAAAAGCGAAAGCACCTGCTTCTTTTAAGCTTTTAAAGTTTGTTAATTCTTCCCCTAATTGTCTTGTTGTAATGGACGCATAAGGTAGTACCTTTACAACTGCTGTTTCTTTAATTCGGTTTTGAAGCCATTCCATTTGTTCTTTTGTATCTGGTACCGGGCGAGTATTTGGCATTGGCGCAATCGTTGTAAAGCCACCTCGAGCAGCACTTTTTGTTCCTGTTTCAATTGTTTCCTTGTGCTCTCCGCCAGGCTCTCTTAAATGAACGTGCAGGTCGATAAAACCAGCTGAGATAAGTTGCCCATCTACGTCAATTACTTTACAACCATCTGTCGAGAGATTATCTCCAATTTCAACGATCTTGCCCTCTTCTACTTTCACGTCAGATTTTTTCAACTCACCAAGCTCATCTAAAATAAATCCATTTTTAAGAACAAATAACATGTTTCATTACCTCCTGATTTTGCTCAATTTGTTGTAAAGCTCTTTTTAATACAGCCATTCTAGTGAATACACCATTTTCCATTTGTTTAAAGATTCTAGAACGCTCGCATTCTATCAAATCTCCATCAATCTCAACTCCACGATTGACTGGTGCCGGATGCATGACGATCGCATGCTTTTTCATTTGTTTTTCTCTTTCTTTCGTTAATCCATATTCTTTTAAATAATCTTCTGCATGATCCTTTTCTTCATGCCTTTCATGTTGAATTCTCAGAAGCATCACAACATCTGATTGTTGGATGGCTGTATGAACATCCACATATTCACCATAAGAATTTGTTGGATCCTGCCATTTCTCAGGGCCTGAGAACAGTACTTTTGCACCCAATCTTGTTAAGACTTCTGCATTGGATCTTGCGACACGGCTATGCCTTATATCACCATGGATCGATACAGTCAAACCTTCAAAATGACCAAATTCTTGTTTTATTGTGAGTAGATCTAAAAGTGATTGTGTTGGATGATGGCCACAGCCATCTCCAGCATTGATAATCGGTATGGAAACTTTATCAGTCAAATCCTCAAAAAAGTGATCTTGTTGATGCCTTATCACGACTGCATTTGCTCCGATCGCTTCAAGTGTTTTTACCGTATCATACAAGGTTTCACCTTTTTGAACACTCGAATGTTCTGCTGTAAAGTTCAAAACTTGAAGTCCTAATTTCTTTTCAGCTACTTCAAAGCTAAATCGTGTTCTTGTGCTAGGCTCAAAGAATAAGTTTGAGACAAATACTTCACTTGAAGGTTTCCACCCTTTTCCAAGTCGATACTGTTCTGCATCTTCAATAATTGTGTGTATTTCTTCATTTGAAAGCTGGTTCATCATTAGTAGGTTTGACATGCCCAACCACTCCTATATTCCTATTTTTAGAGAAAAGCTTTTTTCTAGTTTGCCTTCTCTTAAAAAAAACACCCTGAACTTGAACATCAGGGTGTTTTTAGGTAGAGCAAATGAAGGTATAGAAATACCTTTGTTTGCCTTACACCCTTTTAAGCCTCTCTGGACTTTTCTTTAAAAGATCTAAGCCAATCTTATGCTGTTTCTTTATTTATCGTTTCATCTTTATCATAAGGTAGTACTAAATTTAATACGATTCCGATGATTGCTGCTAATGCCATACCATGCAAGTCGAAATTACCGATTTTCAGTGTTGCTTCACCAATTCCAATGACTAAGATGACAGATGCAATAATAAGATTTCGTTTGTTTCCTAAGTCTAATTTGCTGTCAATCATCATTCGTAACCCCGAAGAAGCGATGATCCCGAATAACAGGATGGATACCCCTCCCATGACAGGATTAGGGATAGAACTAATCAGAGCCGATATTTTACCGACAAACCCGAAAATGATAGCTAATACTGCCGCACCTGCAATAACGAAGACGCTGTAAACTCTTGTGATGGCTAACACGCCGATATTTTCACCATAAGTTGTGTTTGGAGGACCACCGATAAGTGCCGCAATCATTGTCGCTACACCATCACCTAATATCGAGCGGTGTAAACCTGGTTTTTCGATATAATCTCTTCCTACTACTTTTCCTAACACTAACTGGTGTCCGATATGCTCTGAGATTGTTACCACTACTACAGGTACCATCAGCAGGACAATGTCAAGTGTTATGGATGGAGTATAGTCAACAAACGGGAAAACAAAGTTTGGTAATTGAAGCCATTTCGCCTCGATAACACTTGTAAAATCAATGATACCAATTACTAGAGAGTATATATAACCACCCGCAATTCCGATTAGAACTGGGATTAGGTTAAAAAATCCTTTTAGGAAGATTGAACATAAGATGGTAATTAATAATGTTACTAAAGCTACTGAAAAGTATTTTAAGCTATATTCTCCGGCAGGATCGTTTGTTGCCATTCCAACTGCAGTTGAAGCTAAACCTAAGCCGATAACAATAATGACTGGGCCAACAACAACCGGCGGGAGAATCTTCATTATCCATTTATGTCCCGTTCCTCTGATAAGGAGGGCTATTATTCCATACACTAAGCCAGCTAAAAAGCTTCCGACCATTGCAGCCCCTACACCGGCTGATGATTTTGCAACGATAATTGGTGTGATAAATGCAAAGGATGATCCCAGATAGGCTGGTACTTGACCTTTAGTTATGAGTAAAAAGGCAATAGTACCTAAACCGCTTGAAATTAGCGCTACGGCAGGGTCCAGTTCAACTAAAAACGGTACAAGGATTGTCGCACCAAACATTGCGAATAAGTGCTGAAAGCTTAGAGCAAACCAGGTTAATGGTCTCGGCTTATCTTTTACGTCTAATACAATCTGTTCTTCTTTCATTTTTTAAACCTCCGGTGTGAAAACATTCTTTGATAGCTAGTATGTTTGAAAGAAAAGTTTTTATTTAAACAAAAAACCTCTTTGCTTGTTTTTGAGTGCAAAGAGGTACAAAAAGATAAGCAGTCACATGTTGACCACATCTTTATGTCCCCTTTGCTGTCTCTCTGGAC
>DASQMK010000013.1:0-2128 GCA_035645575.1 Metabacillus sp. | reverse complement strand
AGTCAGTACTAAAAATGGGGGATATTTCCATTGAATTTCCTGGTGTCAAAGCACTGGATTCTGTTAACTTTACGATGAAAAGCGGAACAACTCATGCGCTAATCGGAGCAAATGGTGCAGGAAAATCGACCCTTATGAAGGTTTTATCAGGTGCTTACAATCACTACACAGGACAAATCTCGATAGATGAGAAAAAAGTGGACATCAAAAATCCTAAGGATGCGCAATCATATGGTATCCAAATTGTTCATCAAGAAGTGGATACAGCTCTTATCCCTTATTTAACAGTTGGAGAGAATATTATGCTCACCAAAACTGTGAGTGAAATGGGCAAGAAGCAATTGATTCGCTGGAAGCAAATACATCAACAAGCCACTGAGATTTTAACTAACTTGAATATAAAGGTTTCATCTAAAAAACTAGTAAGTGAACTTACACTTGCTGAAAAGCAAATGGTGTTGATTGCAAGAACAGTTTCGTCTAAATGTAAATTTCTTATCTTGGATGAACCAACAGCACCACTAAGTCATACTGAAACAAATGAGTTATTTAGAATTGTTCGGGAGCTGAAGGAGAAAAACGTAGGGATCATCTTTATTTCTCACCGTCTTCCGGAAATTTTTGAGATTTGTGACGAGATAACGATTATGAGAAACGGACAATTTGTCACACATGAGCTTATTCGTGAAACAACTCCTAATAAGGTAATAGAATACATGCTTGGCAGAGAATTAGAGGAGCAGTTTCCTGAAAAAGCATTTCAAATTGGCGAATCGATTCTAGAGGTCAACAATCTTTGTGATGATGGAAAGCTTACAGATGTTTCCTTGCAAGTGCGAAAAGGAGAGATCATCGGAATCGCAGGTTTAGTAGGTGCAGGTAAAACAGAATTATGTAAAACCCTGTTTGGTGAAAAGAGGCTAAAATCAGGTGAAATAAAGCTGCATGGAAAACGATTAAAAATAACAAATCCCTATCAAGCAGTAAAGCAGGGTATTGCCCTAGTTCCTGAAGAAAGGCGAAAAGAAGGAATCCTTGTAGAGGAGTCTGTTGTAACGAATTTAACGGCTGCAAATTTAGGAGCCTTCACAAGTCCACTTAGCTTTGTTAAACGAAAGGCAGAAAAGAAACAAGCGATTGAACTGATTAAAAGTCTAGGAATAAAAACACCATCTGAACAAACAAAGGTAAAAAATTTATCAGGTGGAAATCAACAGAAAATAGCAATAGGAAAATGGCTAATTACAGACGCAGATGTTTATATTTTTGATGAACCTACAAAAGGCGTAGATGTAGGTGCAAAAAAGGATATTTTTGAACTTATTAGTGAGTTGGCTAGAAGAGGAAAGGCTATTATTTATGCTTCTTCAGAATTAGCAGAAATCATCGGAATTACGAATCGTTTATATGTTCTGTACGATGGAAAGGTCGTAAAAGAAATAAATACAGCTGGAACGAACGAAGAAGACCTACTATTTTATTCAACAGGAGGCAACTAAGATGGCGGAAATAAATCCTGTACAAACCAAAGAAGCGAAAAGATCATTTGATCTATTTCAGTTTTTATATAAATATGGAACAATCCTGACGATCTTTATTCTTATCATTGTGTTCGCAACATCGAATCCATCGTTTATACAAGGCAATAATATCATTAATATTCTACGTTCAATATCAATTGTAACAATTATTGCCATAGGGATTACCATCTCCCTATCTGTCAATGGATTCGATTTATCTGTAGGATCTGTTGCGTCACTGTCCAATGCAATTGTGATCTCAATGTTCGTATGGTTTTCACAAAACACACTTATTGCCATTTTCTCAGCGATTATCGCTTCATTATTAGTGGGAGCATTGAATTCATTTATTATTGTTAAATTAAAAGTACCAGATATGTTAATAATGTTGGCCACAATGTTTATTGTTCAAGGGATCGCCTTAACATATACAAAGGGCGCAACCGTATCGCAAAATATGGTAATGCCTGATGGATCGTTTGCAACAGGAATCATTAGTCCTGTTTTTGAAAAAATTGGACAAGTACCTTGGATTATTGTCATTATGGTGATCGTCGTCATTGCTGTTCACATCTTTTTAACCTATACAAAGCATGGCCGTTATATGT
>DASQMK010000012.1:0-7166 GCA_035645575.1 Metabacillus sp. | reverse complement strand
GAAGGTTCGAGTCCTTCATGGCTCACCATTGTTTTTTAAGAAAACAGTGGCCCGTTGGTCAAGCGGTTAAGACACCGCCCTTTCACGGCGGTAACACGGGTTCGAATCCCGTACGGGTCACCATTTCATTATTAATATCATAATCAAAAAACGGTCCGGTAGTTCAGTTGGTTAGAATGCCTGCCTGTCACGCAGGAGGTCGCGGGTTCGAGTCCCGTCCGGACCGCCATATTTGTTTAAAAATTTTGACTGATATTTTAAGTTTAGAATAAGAGGGTTTCAAGTAAGTGAGAAGGTCGAAGAAGCGACTGAACGAATAAGCTACATTGATTAAACTTCAGCTTACTCATCGAGCTGCTTCTTGAATAATCTTCCTGAGATGAGGACGATTTACAAATTAATAACGTGCTAATGCAACTTAGGTATGGAATAAGCGAATTGTACGTGAAAATAAATTCAAAATCTTTTTTTAAAATATACAATAATTATGGCTCGGTAGCTCAGTTGGTAGAGCAATGGACTGAAAATCCATGTGTCGGCGGTTCGATTCCGTCCCGAGCCACCTTTCATTTGGAGGGGTAGCGAAGTGGCTAAACGCGGCGGACTGTAAATCCGCTCCTTAGGGTTCGGCAGTTCGAATCTGCCCCCCTCCACCATTTAATTTTAAATAGGGGCATAGTTTAACGGTAGAATAGAGGTCTCCAAAACCTTTGGTGTGGGTTCGATTCCTACTGCCCCTGCCAAGTGAATAATGGCGGCTGTGGCGAAGTGGTTAACGCATCGGATTGTGGTTCCGACATTCGTGGGTTCGATTCCCATCAGCCGCCCCAATTGTATATCAAAAGAAACTAAGGACTTATTATTTAGATATAAAAGGTACTTAGTTGTCGAAGATATTTCGTGTTATTTCCTATCAGAAATAACCCAAAATATCTTCTTGCGATGCAAAATCATGTAGCAGATTCGAAGAAGCTTTTTCATGAAGACTAATCAATGGGCTATAGCCAAGCGGTAAGGCAACGGACTTTGACTCCGTCATGCGTTGGTTCGAATCCAGCTAGCCCAGCCATTTTGAGGCATCATAGCCAAGTGGTAAGGCCGAGGTCTGCAAAACCTCTATCCCCGGTTCAAATCCGGGTGGTGCCTCCAATAAACTTTTTATATGCGGGTGTAGTTTAGTGGTAAAACCTCAGCCTTCCAAGCTGATGATGAGGGTTCGATTCCCTTCACCCGCTCCAATACATATAATATTTACATAATGGGCCTATAGCTCAGCTGGTTAGAGCGCACGCCTGATAAGCGTGAGGTCGATGGTTCGAGTCCATTTAGGCCCATCATGATGTTGTTCCGCAGTAGCTCAGTGGTAGAGCTATCGGCTGTTAACCGATCGGTCGCAGGTTCGAATCCTGCCTGCGGAGCCAATTTTATGAAAAAAACTATATAAAATTTTGAAATTATTATGCGCCTTTAGCTCAGCAGGATAGAGCAACGGCCTTCTAAGCCGTCGGTCAGAGGTTCGAATCCTCTAAGGCGCGTCAACATGAAAGGGTCAGAACCCATCTGGATACAAAACAAGTATCTTGATCGGTTCTGACCCTTTTTTGTGTTCATAAATTCGTTGGGAATTCCCCTTTTTAATCGAAAAGATAAGATTTTAAAAAATAATCTTTTAAAAAAACTTTTTCATTGTATTCTGAAATTTGGTTTAAACGAGTTCAAGAAGCACTAGACCAGCTAAATACGAAGCTTCAAGAAAGTATTGCAGGTATTAGGGTTGTAAAGGCTTTTGTACGAAAGGATTTTGAAAAACAATTATTTAATAAAGTAAATATTTCACTGACTAATAAGACGAAAATAGCTGAGCAAATTATTATGATCTTATGCCTGTACTCCTTTTTGTGATTAATATTGGAATAACTGTTGCCCTGCTTTTTGGCGTCGTACCAATTAGTAGTGGGGCAATACAGGTAGGTGTCATTTTAGCTTTTATTAACTATCTAAACATAATTTTAATGGCACTAACTTCAAGTAGTATGGTACTTATGCAGTTAATGAGGGCACTTCAGCCAATCGAATTCAAGAAGTTTTAGATATTGACACTAATATAAACCGATCGGAAAATACGATAGATGAAATGCCAATAATAGGAGAAGTAGAGTTCCGAAATGTTTCATTTTCATACAGTAAAAATGGTGAATATGTATTAAAGGAAGTCTCTTTTTCTGCAAAACCGGGGGGGGGAATTGGTATTATTGGGCCAACTGGAAGTGGAAATACAACTTTAGTTAAGTTGTTTCCAAGATTATATGATGTTGATGATGGTGAGATTTTAATAGATGGTCAAAATATTAAACATATAAGTTTAAAACATCTTCGTGGCTCAATTGGGTATGTCACTCAAAAACCATTTTTATTTTCAGGAAGCATCAAATCCAACTTAATGTTTGGAAAGAAAGATGCGTCAGAAATTGAAATACAAATGGCTTCTAAACATGCATGTGCAGACGAATTTATTGAAAAGCTTGAAGCCCGTTATGAACACCCTTTAACACAAGAAGGGACTAATTTATCAGGGGGACAAAAACAATCGTTTATCACTTGCAAGGGCATTTGTAAGGAAGCCATCTATACTGATTTTAGACGATCCAACATCTGCAGTAGATGCTCGTTCAGAAGCAACCATTCTTGATGCATTAAGTTCTCTTATTCTAATGCAACAATCTTTATGGTCGCCTCGAAAATCTCCTCCATTATTGATGCGGATCAAATTCTTGTTGTTGAGGAAGGACATCTAGTTGGGGCAGGAATACATCAGGAATTAATAGAATCATGCTCTGTTTATCAAGAAATCAATAAAACTCAAACACAGACTGGAGGTGTAATGGTTGAGTAATAGTATTACAAGAATGCAGCAATCAACGGGAGGAGCAGGACCTAAAGGAAGAATACAAGGACCTGCTGCTAAAACAAGGGATCCAAAACACTGCTGAGAATTTGGTTGTACATGAAAAGACGAAGAATGGGCTTAGTGGTTTCGGTTATTCTTGTTATTTTATCCTCGGGTATTAGGTCTTCTTGGTCCATACTTTATTGGAGTAATTATTGACCATTACATTCTTCCGCGGGATGTGTCGGGTACAATTCGAATGGTATGGTTGCTTGTCGGAATTTATGTTGGATCATCAGTTATTACCTGGCTTAGTTGGCTGAAGCAAAAGGATTGATCTCCTTTGAATGCTGGAAAAGAGAAAACACAGAAACAGTAGAATTTGTCTATGTATCAAAGTGGGAATCTCAAGCTGATTCTAAAGCATGGATTTCAAGGGAAGACCATGTAAACGAACATAAAGAAATGAATAAAAAGAGGAAAGAAAACCCACAGCAAGAGCAAGTGAAAATGAAGAAAACTCTTAGAGCGTACGAACTTTATGATTCTTTAGAGAAATAATAAGAAGAAATGGCCCTGGATTAAATCAAGGGCTTTTTGTATTTTCGTAATATTAGAACTGTATGTTTAAGAAATAAATTGATGCCCATACTATGATTTGTGAAATTAATGCTAGTGAACGAAAAGTGTATATGGTATGATAAAAAAGTCGAACATACATTCGGTATTATGATACATATAAGGAGCTGTGAAAAAATGATTAAAGAAATTTATCCTTATCTAGTTTTTAATGGAAATGCAAAAGAGGCAGTTGCATTTTATGAAACAGCATTGGACGCGAAAGTTTTAGATTTAAAAACTTTTGGAGACATGCCTGACAATCCTGAATACCCTACGCCAGAAGAGGCGAAAGGAAGAGTACTGAATGCACATTTGGAAATAAATAATACTAATCTAATGTTCTCAGATACGTTCCCAGGTCAACCTTATACAATTGGATCACAAATAACTTTAGCGGTGATCATTAATAACATAGAAAAGACAAAAGAAGTTTTTGATAAGTTAAAAGCTGATGGTGAAGTTTTGATGGAATTACAACAAACGTTTTGGAGTCCATTATACGGGCAAGTTAAGGATAAGTTTGGAATCACATGGCAAGTTTCTACTGAAACGGTAGAGCATTCATAAATCGATAAGAAAGCACAATTTTTTTGAAATTGTGCTTTTTATTTTGTAATAAAAATTTTGTGGTATGAAATAAAATTAATCCTTTTCGACAACCCATGTTTATAAGTGCAACCGATCAACCTGTTAAGTAAATTAAGATAACAGTTTATCCTGTAACGTAATGGGTAAAGGCATCGTACGAGATTTCATTTCCTCAAGTAATATTTTAATAAAGTCCTCTGAAATATTTAATTTAAGCGCATCTATATATGCCTTATAAAGTGATGTGTTAGAAATTAGCTTTAGAGCAGTTGGATTTTGCATTGTTCGATTAACTCCTTGTAAAGTAATAACATAATGAATATTTTAACTAAAATGCCCTTAAATGATAAGGCTTTCGACGATCAATCCTACGATTAGACAAAAAAAGTAAAAAACAAGTGAAATGGAGTAAAAAAATAAGTAAAAAGAAATAGTTATAATAAGGTAAAATAGTTATCATATAGAAGAGTATTTGAATATACGTAGAGGAAAGAGTAAAAATGATGTATAATGGCGAATTGCTAAAGTCTTTTTTAGTGTATGAATGCAAAAAAATACCACCTTTCCAAAACGCAAGAAAGATGGCTTGGAAATTAAGCTTTTTGTTCTTTAGAATAATAGAGTCGGAAGATAATATCTTGATTGTAGTTTCCAAAACCTGAACCGAATAGTGTAACTCCACCGACATGCTCCGCATCTTTTTCGACAGCAACTCTGAATGTCCATTGTTTCTCACGAATTCCTACATCATGAATGGTCACATCAGAGATTTTATTTCCATCCATATAAGTTCCATTAGAAGTAATACGGAGGTATTTTAATAAACCGTATTGGTTAATAATGTTTGGCCACCAAGAAGGAGTGTATTTTCCTTTATTATCACCGAAGTCGCCAGGACTGGTCCATATACCTAAAAATACATTATTCAAATAAAAAGAAATGTCAGATGGCCAATTGTTATTTGTGTCAGGTGCCTCTGATGATAATTCCATTGAAATTTCAAGCTCTTCTGGTCGGTTACTTGATAACAAAAAGTTTGGGATTTTATATTCAACAAAGCCTTGACCAAACCAGAGAATATTTGCGTTTACTCGTTCATGATCAAGGAAATAGCGAGGTTCATCAAATTCCCCTATTATTTTTTCCCTAGTTGCTAGTCCGCATGTTGGTTCTATTTGGAAATCTGTATAATGACCTACTGACACATCCGTTTGATGAAATTCTCTAATTTGACTAAGTGTTGCTGGAAAATTGATTTCAATTTGATCAACATCAAGAACACATAATTTTTGTAATCCAGCTTTCCCGGGAACCATATCAGTACGGATAATACCTGCTTTTTCTAGTTTTTTTACATGCATGGTCATAATTGCACTGCTAAGTTCAGCAGCCTCTGCTAATTCCCTAATATTCATAGGTCTTTGTGATAATAATTGAATAATTTTCAAACGTACTGTACTTGCTAATGCTTCATATATAGGTAAATATTCATCTGTTGTATCAATTTTCATTATTATGATCCTCCATCATAACAAGCAGTTTACATATAATATAAATGTTTGTTAATTGGTATACAAGTATATTAACCTTTCAAGTTTTATTATTCTATGTTTCTTTAAACTGAAATTCATGGCTATGGAGGTTCTGCTTGTAGATACTTTTACTCAATTATAAATGTATTAATAAATAAGAAATAAGAGATGGTATGTAGTAAAGTAAATTGAAACAAAAGGAAAAGATATATTAATTATACTAAGTTTAATAGCTGAATAGAGAGATTAATTAAATTTTTCTAAAAACGGTTGACAGTTATATAGTTAATAAATATACTGATCATTAATAATATAAACATTAATATAAATGAGATTATATTAATATTTTTATTTACATTGAAGCGGATTAATCATGAGAAAGAGGGAGATATAAGGAACAGGTTTACATGTAATTGTTTTGGTTATCATGGGGTATTTCTTTATGTACTATTGAAAGCGCTTAATGAAAGAGTGAGAGGCAATCATATAAATGTTATGAAAATGGTTTCTTTAGAGATTATATGAAGATTTACTTGATCTTGCTTCATGAACCAAGGTTTCAGAACAAGTTTCTCAACGGATGACACAACAGGTCAATATGAACCAGTTACAAACGAGTAAAAATGGAAAATAATAAATTAATAGTGTAGGAGTGAAAGAGATGAGTAACTCAATAATTATCAATGCGGATATCGAAAAAGGGAAAATAAATAAAAATATTTATGGGCACTTTGCGGAACATCTTGGCCGCTGTATATATGAAGGAATTTGGGTAGGAGAGGATTCGGCTATACCTAATACAAAAGGAATTAGAAATGATGTTCTTCAAGCACTTAAGAACTTAAATATTCCTGTTTTACGCTGGCCGGGTGGTTGCTTTGCTGATGAGTATCATTGGAAGGATGGAGTTGGACCACGAGAAACCAGAAAAAGAATGGTTAACACACACTGGGGCGGAGTAGTTGAGAACAATCATTTCGGTACACATGAATTTATGCTTCTTTGTGAGTTATTAGAGTGTGAGCCATATATTTGTGGAAATGTTGGGAGCGGAACTGTCCAAGAAATGTCTGAATGGGTTGAATATATGACATTTGATGGTGAATCTCCTATGGCCAACTGGAGAAGTGAGAATGGCCGTGAAAAACCATGGAAATTAACGTATTTTGGAGTTGGAAATGAAAACTGGGGCTGTGGTGGAAATATGCGCCCGGAATATTACGCAGATCTTTATCGCCAATTCCAGACCTATGTTCGAAACTATGGAGACAATAAAATCTACAAAATTGCTGGTGGGGCTAATGTCGACGACTATAATTGGACAGAAGTGTTAATGCGCAATGCTGGCCGATTTATGGATGGATTAAGTCTTCATTACTACACAATTCCAGGTGACTTCTGGTTAGGTAAAGGCTCTGCAACAGATTTTACAGAAGATGAATGGTTTATAACAATGAAAAAAGCCCTGCATATGGATGAGCTTGTGACAAAACATGGCACGATTATGGATAAATATGATCCAGAAAAACGTGTAGGCA
>DASQMK010000011.1:0-6710 GCA_035645575.1 Metabacillus sp. | reverse complement strand
TATCCTTTAGATCTTTGAATTCCAATCATTTTTGTTTTACTGGTAACAGCTTGCTTTACTGCTTCAAAATTTACTGCTCCATTTTCCTTTAATTCCACTGATTGATAATCGATTTGAAATTCTTTTAAAGATCCGATACCACTTCCTCTGATCCCTACAATCTCTTCAAGCGTGTCATACGGCTTTCCAGTGATATAAAGGAGTTCATCTCCTGGTCTTAAAACTCCAAACAGTGCAATCGATATAGCGTGAGTGCCTGAAATAATTTGTGGTCGAACTAACCCCGCTTCACCGCCAAACACGTCTGCATACACCTTTTCTAACGTATCCCTTCCGACATCATCATAGCCATAGCCTGTAGTCGGGATAAAGTGAGAGTCACTTACCCTGTGATGTTGGAAGCTTTTTAATACCTTAAATTGATTAATTTCACTCATTTTATCTATTTCTGAATGAGTTGAACGAATCCTTTTTTCAATATTCTCTACGATTGGTGCAAGTTTCTCACCATTTTTCAAAAACTCAAACATTTTTAACCCTCTCCGTTAAACTTCTCTAGTTGTGAGTTGATCGAATGTTCAGGAAGAACGAAACCCTCTATTTCATACTTTTCACGTTTCTCATTAAATTCGATCTTTTCAATTAATGACTCTGTTTTCAATTGGGAAATCAATCTGCCTTCATTTGCTGGTACAAGGATGGAGTATTGTTTCATTGAATCCTTAGCAATCGTTTCAACCTTAGTCAATAACAATTTTAAATCCGCTTCGTTAAAGGCTGTTATTTTCACATAATCAACGGAAGGTGACGGAACAAATGATGCAGGAGTAAGATCCTTCTTATTATAAACGGTTAAAATCGGTCTATCTGATACTTCGAGTTGCTCTAAAAGTTTATAAACTGTATTTTCATGATTGGAATAGTCTTCATTAGAGCTATCAACTACGTGTAAAATAAGATCAGCTTCCTTTACCTCCTCTAAGGTAGATCGGAAAGCCGCGACAAGTGTGGTTGGTAAATCTTGAATAAACCCAACCGTATCTGTTATCAGAGCTTGATATGTTGAAGGTAGCAGAACCTTGCGTGTCATTGGATCTAAAGTAGCAAATAATAAATTTTCTTCATAACTGCCTGCTGTTGTTAAACGGTTAAAGATAGTTGATTTTCCAGCGTTTGTATAGCCAACTAACGCAATTTGAAACGCTTGGTTTTTCTTACGACGTTCACGGTAGCGACTTCTATGGCGAACGACCGTTGCTAGCTGTTGTTTGATTTCATTAATGCGATTTCGAATATGTCGACGGTCAGTTTCTAATTGAGTTTCTCCTGGACCTCTTGTTCCAATTCCTCCACCTTGACGTGATAAAGCAATTCCTTGCCCTGTTAATCTTGGGAGTAAATATTGAAGTTGAGCCAATTCTACTTGAAGCTTTCCTTCTTTAGACTTTGCACGCTGAGCAAAAATGTCTAAAATCAACTGAGTTCGATCAATTATTCTTACATCTAAAATAGTAGACAAATTTCTAAGCTGACTGGGTGATAATTCATCATTAAAAATCACAATATCAGGACTTAGTTCTTCCACCAAGTTTAGTAATTCATCAACTTTTCCTTTACCGATATATGTAGCAGGATGTGGCCTTTCTCTTTTTTGAGTCAATTGAATGAGTACTTCACCGTTTGCTGTTTTCGTTAATGAAGCAAGCTCTTCCATCGAATAATGAAAATGTTCATCATCCATCGTCTGCAATTGACACCCGGCCAATATAACCTTTTCTTTAAGTGAGTCTACTGTATTATTCAATAAAAAACCCTTCCCTTACGCTATTTTAGCAATTTAATCATACCAAAGATTTACGTTTATCACTAATTATTTCTATAGTATAGACATTTTTCTTTCAGAAGTATTCTAACGCTTGCAAGGATCCTGTAATAAAATCTAACAAAAAAAAGAATTGACCTTTACCTGACTTCCCATTTAAAATTGTCTGAGCTATATCTTGAGCAGCTTGGAGGAATGACATTGACTTGGGAAGTTTTGAGTATTATAGGTACCATTGCTTTTGCAATAAGTGGCGCAATTGTCGCAATGGAAGAGGAATATGATATTTTAGGTGTATATATTTTAGGGATTGTCACCGCTTTTGGTGGAGGGGCTATTCGAAATTTGTTAATTGGCGTTCCTATTTCAGCTTTATGGGAGCAAGGTCTATTGTTTCAAATTGCTCTTTTTGCTATGACATTGGTCTTTCTATTTCCTCATCGCTTATTACAACACTGGCATAAATGGGGAAACCTCACAGATGCAATCGGACTTTCTGCATTCGCTATACAAGGAGCTTTATATGCGGTGGAAATGGCTCATCCCATTAGTGCAACCGTGGTGGCAGCAGTTTTAACTGGAAGTGGCGGCGGAATTATTAGGGACTTATTAGCTGGCCGGAAACCCCTTGTACTTAGAGCAGAAATTTATGCCTTTTGGGCCATCATAGCTGGATTCCTAATCGGATTTAAGGTAGTGGATCAACCTTTCGAACTGTATCTCCTTTTTATCCTCATCGTTGTGCTTCGTGTTTTGTCCTATACATATAAATGGCGACTGCCAAACCGAAGCTTTCAAGTGCCGCCTAACAAGAATACAATGTCAGGATGAAAGAATAATAGATTTCATACTTTCTGATGGTACACAAATGGCAACTCTTTTGAAGAGTTGCCATTGTCATCTTTTACGCACTTAGCTGGTTATTTAATGCTTTTCTAGATTGATTTATTTTACATTTTACATATGTTTGAGTTGTATCAAACATATCTGCCACATACAACGTAGCTCCATAATACGTTTTCTCATGTAACATTTCTTCATTTACTATATATTCATAAATAGCTGATTCGATATCATTGAAAAAAGGCAATACACGTTGGTTTTTTTTAATGATTTGATAAAGTTGAATAATTAAAAATGGATTTTTATCGTATCTTTCAACGAATCCGTTTACTCTAGAGTCATTAAGTGACAATTCATTTTCAACAAGATATTTTAATTCTTCTAAAAATAATTTGTTATCACTCATTCTGATCACTCCTTCTTATACTTAGTATTCTATCATTCACTCCCTCCTATTGAAAGCGTTACCAACATTTGATTCAATAACTTTTTTCGATCATATTAGTTTCCTTTAATGCTATTTCTATATCACTCTACATAGTTATTCATTCGCAGGTATAAGCCTTATTATAAATGTTATTATCACAAGGTTTATTCAATTAAGCATTATACAAATTGACTTTTTATACATTTCCATCACATATTGCCTGAATTTAGAATAGCTTATTACAAATAATTTTAATAAGGTGTGATGCAATTGAAATGGAGAAATTATGGATTATGGACGTCCATTGCGTCTCTTTTGTATATGGTTTTTAAAGATCTCGGACTTCAAATAGATCTAACAAGTTGGGAAACATATGTCACATCTATATTAGGCATCCTTGTTACACTTGGAATTATTTCAAATCCTGAAAGTGGAAGAGGATACTTTAATGCAAAGACTCCGACTCAATCTTCAGACCAATCGATGAATAATCAACAATTGCAACAACAAAACTCTGTCTCAAACGAGATGAATTCAGAGATATCGACCGACGAGAATACACCTGATCGACAATATACACCATATGAAAAATAAAAAAACGATAGCTTTCACATTGGAAAGCTATCATTTTTAATCTTTATCTGATTCAATCTTCTCAACTTTAATGATTCCATCTATATGGTTTTCAGATTCTACATATGCTAATATTTTATCATTTACTTGTATTGAATCAGTTACGGGATATTTCACACGATCACGATGGAAATTGATTTTTGTCCGTCCATCTATTGATTCTCCATAATATTGATTTCCATCTACCTCAGTAATGATATAAGTAAAGGTCTTGTATGAATCAAGTGTTTCAGAATTTACAGCAGATTTTTTTGATTCTTCTTTAGGGAAAGGATGCCATAGAATGATAGTTAGTATAAATAATATTCCAATTAATATGAATAAAAAAATTATCTTCAGCTTCATCATTACCTCCATATAATTGCAAAAACTTAGCCAGTGAGCCCTCTATTTTTCTATGTAAAAACCCCCTCATTTAGAACAATTTTTATAAAAATAAACAAAGAAAAACAACAGGATGATTATGCAGGATTCCTGTTGCAGTACTTGTTATTTATCTTCAGAAAAAACCAAATCCTGACTTTTAATTGTCAATAGATCTTCTCGATGATATTTATCGGTTAATAATAACCTCATCGCTTGGGATCTAATCGACTTTTCAATAATATTTCGAACATAACGCCCGTTGCTAAATTTTGATGGATGTGTCACGGATTTAACTTTCATTAAGTGTTCTCTTAATTTTATAGCTGCATCTTGATGGAATTTATATTCTCTTTCTGCCATCATCAAATTGGAAATTTCCATTAAATCATCTACCGAATAATCTGGAAAATCAACAACTAAAGGAAACCTGGATAATAATCCTGGGTTCAATGATAAGAAATGTTCCATTTCACGGGGATAACCAGCTAAAATTAGAACAAAATCATGCTGCTTATCTTCCATATGTTTTACTAATGTGTCAATTGCTTCTTTTCCAAAATCCTTCTCCCCGCCTCTTGCAAGAGAATAAGCTTCATCTATAAACAATATTCCTCCCAGGGCTTTTTTTATTAAATCTCTTGTTTTTTGAGCAGTATGACCGATATACTCACCGACTAGATCAGCCCGTTCAGCTTCAATAAGATGGCCTTTGGATAGGACATTCATTTGAAAGAACAGCTTTCCAACAAGTCTTGCTACAGTTGTTTTTCCCGTTCCTGGATTCCCTTTAAACATCATATGGAGTGCTTGTTTTCCTGCTTTCAGTCCTTGCTCTTCACGTTTTTTATTTATAAAAATCCATGCATAAATTTCTTTTATCATTCTCTTCATTTCATTCATTCCAACAAGTGAACTCATTTCTTCCTCTATTTCATTTAGAATTGCATGTTTAACCTCTACTTTCGGAATCTTTATATCATATGAAGAAGAACTTACTTCCAACTTTTCTTTTGACTGATTATTTAAAATTATGTTTATCTGCCCATTCGTCTTGTATGTGACTGCTTGATCTCGTTCCAAAGATGTCCACCTCACAATCTGATCCGTTTAAAGAAAAAGCTATGTTAAAGCTTACTAGTTTTTTTAAAAATTATGATTTGAGACAAGTTTAACAATGCCAAAGAAAAAACTTGATGGTTGTTTGCGAAAACACAAGAATCATGTTGTTTTTTGCGCTTTCCCAAGAAATATTCATTCCTTTATTTATATTCTAGTTTTTCTAAATTACAACCTAAACCTTCTGTTTCTTTATAAAATGTATGAATCTATATTGGACTAAATGAAGACTTTTTACTATTTAAGGTGGACACATAAAGAAAAGGAGTTGATGAAATATCATCAACTCCTTTTTAATATTATTGTTCTAATTCAATTTGGATATTTTTTTGTGGTGAGAATGTAGAAATTGCATGTTTATATATTAATTGTTGTTTTCCTTCTGTCTCTAATAATACAGTGAAATTATCAAAGCCTTTTACAAGACCTCTTAATTGAAAACCATTAAGTAAAAAAACAGTAACAAATGTGCCATCCTTACGTAATTGATTTAATACTTGATCTTGAATATTAATTGATTGCTTCATGTTTCGTCCTCCTCTTTTCTCTATACCTTTTAATTCGATTAAAGTTTAAGCTTTCCTGCTATGTATGAAAAAATTTCATCCACCTTTTGTTCGTCATTTATTGGCGGTGTCATATCAAACCATTTTACATCCATTTTGTTCCGAAACCATGTTAATTGTCTTTTCGCATATCTTCTAGAGTTTTGTTTTAACTGGTCTAATGCTTCCTCTAAAGATACTTTTCCATCAAAATAATCATATATTTCTTTATATCCAATTGCTTTGATCGATAGTGTATCTCTCAGCCCTTGATCATAAAGGCTTTTAACTTCTTTAAGGAGGCCATTTTCAACCATTATATCAACTCGCTGATTTATCCGTTGATACAAAACCTCACGATCCATTGTTAAGCCAATTAATGCGACATCATATAATAATTCATTTTCTTGTTGTTTTAGATGTTCGTGCATCGGAATATTTGTACAGTGAAAAATTTCAAGTGCTCTAATGACTCTTCTTGTATTATTCGGATGTATTCTCTTGGCTGACTCAGGGTCAACTTGAGCTAATAATTCATGAATCGCATGCTCACCTTTTTGAGTTAGTTCTAATTCAAGTCTTTTTCGAAACTCCGGATCAGATGGGGACTCAGTAAACTGATAGTTATATAAAACAGATTGTATGTATAGGCCTGTCCCTCCAACTATCATGGGCATCTTGTTTTTATCCGTTATTTCGTCAATAAGAGGTCTGGCTGCTTCTTGAAATTCAGCTACTGAATAATCATCATCAGGTTCTTTTATATCAATAAGATGATGTGGAACCCCTTCCATTTCATCTGGGGTAATTTTAGCTGTTCCTATGTCCATACCTTTATAAATCTGCATCGAATCACCGCTAATGATTTCACCATTTAGTCGATGTGCGATCTCAATGCTAAGTTTAGTTTTTCCAACTTCTGTTGGTCCAATGATGACAACGAGTTTCTTTCTTTCCA
>DASQMK010000010.1:0-16794 GCA_035645575.1 Metabacillus sp. | reverse complement strand
GTATTTGAAACCGTTAAAAAGCGGAACCCAAATGAGTCGGAGTTTCACCAAGCTGTAAAAGAAGTATTCGATTCATTAATACCAGTTCTTGTGAAAAATCCGCAATATATCAAACAAGCGATTCTCGAACGTATTGTTGAGCCTGAACGAGTTATTTCGTTTCGTGTACCATGGGTAGATGATCAAGGAAATGTTAAGGTGAACCGAGGGTTTCGAGTTCAATATAGTAGTGCTTTAGGACCGTATAAAGGCGGATTAAGATTCCATCCTTCCGTAAACGCAAGTATTGTTAAATTTTTAGGATTTGAACAAATTTTTAAAAATTCCCTAACAGGGCAACCCATTGGAGGTGGTAAAGGTGGAGCAGACTTTGATCCAAAAGGGAAAACTGATGGAGAAATCATGCGTTTTTGTCAAAGCTTTATGACTGAGCTTAGTAAATATATCGGGCCTGATACAGATGTGCCGGCTGGTGATATCGGTGTTGGTAGTAAAGAAATCGGCTATCTATTTGGTCAGTATAAAAAAATGCGAGGTGCCATTGAAGCTGGTGTGTTAACTGGAAAAGGTATTGGCTATGGCGGAAGTTTAGCACGTAAAGAAGCGACAGGTTATGGTACAGTTTACTTTGTTGAAGAAATGTTAAAAGACCAAGGTCTTAGCTTTAAAGGAAGTACAGTTGTTGTGTCAGGATCAGGAAATGTTTCTATTTATGCGATTGAAAAAGCGACAGAACTAGGAGCTAAAGTGGTAGCTTGCAGTGATTCAAATGGTTATATATATGACCAAAATGGCATTAATTTAGAAACAGTTAAACGTATTAAAGAAATAGAAAAACAGCGAATTAGTGCATATGTAAACGATCATCCTGAAGCAATCTACACGGAAAATTTCAGCGGAATTTGGACTGTGCCTTGTGATGTCGCACTACCTTGCGCAACTCAAAATGAAATTGATCAAACATCTGCTGAAATATTAGTTTCAAATGGTGTTAAGGCAATTGGTGAAGGGGCAAATATGCCATCAACCCTAGAAGCTATTGAAACATTCTTAGAGAATGATGTATTATTCGCTCCTGCTAAAGCAGCCAATGCTGGCGGGGTATCCGTTTCTGCATTAGAAATGGCACAAAATAGTGCAAGACTTTCATGGACATTTGAAGAAGTTGATAGCAAATTGCAATTAATCATGAAAAACATCTACCAAAATAGTAAGCATGCAGCACAAGAATATGGCGCTCCAGGCAACCTTGTCGTAGGCGCCAATATCGCTGGATTTGTTAAAGTAGCAGATGCGATGATTGAACAAGGCGTTATATAACCTTTTGAAATAGAAAGTCAGTCCAATCAATAGGATTGACTTTCTATCTATTATCTAGATTTACTATTCAACAAGTAATGGGTCTTCCCCTTCAATAAAAAACGGATAAATTTCAGGATGTAGAATACTAGCAATTTTACTTAAACCAAGAAGTAATCGCGGTGAGGGCCTGCAAAATAATGGCTCCTCCAATATGTAGAGACGGTTATTTTGAATGGCTTTCATTGATTCTGCCTCTGGACGTTTAAGAATTACCTTTGGATTTACTCGTTGCGTTTGTACACCAACCCAAATGATACTCATGACATCAGGGTTTCTTTTTTTCACGTCTTCCCAATCTGTTTGAACACTCGCTTTTGGGATATCGTCAAAAACATTTCGTCCACCGGCTAGATCACTAATTTCAGTTAACCAATTGTAAGCACCAGGTGTAAAAATCGGTTTTGCCCACCATTCCCAATAGATCGTTTTCTTTTTTTCTACTTTTTTTGAGGTCAATCGGTAACGATTAAGTATTTGATTATATTTCGTATATAATTCATTTGCTTTGTCCACTGTATTTGTTACATTTCCAACAAAGCGTAAACTCTCGCCAACTTCTGTGAGCGTTTTTGGATTTGGTACAATGACATACGGAATGTTCCGCTTCTTTAATTCTTCAATATTTCGTTCCATACCTGGTACAGAAAGTGAAGCAAGTACTAGGTCTGGCTCTAGATTTTCGACTTTGTCCATGTCTATATTTAAATCAGACCCTAGTCTTGGTAAATCCCAAATATCTTCTGGCCAGTCTGAATAATCATCTACTCCAACTAAAGAGGATGTTAATCCTAAATAACCGACTAGTTCTGTATTACTTGGACAAATGGAAATTAATTTCATTAATAAACCTCCCCATCACCATCATTTTAATTTCTTTGATAACCCGTTCCATATATACTCTACCTGCTCTGAAAGCTTTGCTGCATCCTGCGTAATCCAGCCTGCAATATCTCTTAGTCTTCTTTCATCTTTTTCAAAAGGAACAATTCCCTTGCCCATATCAAGCATAATCAGAATGATTGGGTTGTTTCTTTTTTTCTCTTCTTCTATTAGATGATGGAAAAGGACTCTAAACTTCTCTCGAATCTCGTCATTGCTTTTATGATGCTTTAATTCTTGTGAAATCCAATTTTCCCAGCCTTCAAGCACTAATGTTGTATCATTAGCCCATTTTGTTTCCCAATCCCATACAATTTCACCGTTATAGGAAGAAACCCAGCTGTATGCTTGGTGCTTTTCTTTTACTACTTTTCTTTTTCCTGTGAAAGCACCTCCGAGAATGAGTTGCATGACCATACCCCCTCTTTCCTTTCAAAGCTTAATTGAAGTCCCTGACCATGTCTGGTGGAAATATCCCAAAAGGATGTGGATGCTATAAAGGTTGAGACAGCATAACGGATGACGCCGCCATGAGTGATGATTAAGACCTTTTGTTTTCCATCAAGGTTATTTATATGGTGAAATAAATCATAAAAAAAAGAATCGATTCTTGCTTTAAAGTTGCTAACTGACTCTCCGTTTGGTACAGATGTATCCTCCCAGTTATTCAACCAGTTTTGATAGACTTTTACATCTTTTAAGTCGTTGTACGTTTTTCCTTCCCAATCACCGAAGTTCATTTCTCTTAATCTATAATCAACTGTCATCTTCGTTGGGATTTCCAAATAATCTAATGTTTCCTGACAGCGGAGTAAATCACTAGAAAAAATGTAATCAAACTTTCTTTTTTGCAACTCATTTTTCAACCTGTCCAACTGGTAAAGTTCTTTTTTTACTATCCCTTGATTCGTATGCCCCAAATATCTTTTCTGTTGATTCCATTCTGTTATACCATGACGAACGAGAAATAAATCCACGTAATGACAAGACCCCATAATTCTCCTCCTTCAATGGCAGTTCCTAATAAATCTCCATTAATTCCTTTAAATGCTCGCTTAACCCAAGTACCATATAGGATGAAAAACAAAATGTAAGCTAGTAGATAAAGATAAAATGAAGGAAATAAAAAGACAAATACAACAACTGGAATGATGGAGTAGATGAAATCTATACGATTAATATCTTTCTTCCATTCCCATGCAAGGCCCTCACTTTTTGCTGAAGATAAAAACACCATTAGCATAACCGCCCCTAAACGTGAACATGATACAATAAAGAGAAATGCTATGATAAACATGTCAAAATTCAGTAACTCGTAAATCAACACGGTCTTCCAAGCAAGTAAAAATAAAAGGGCAATATGACCAAAGCTCCCAACATGCGGGTCTTTCATGATTTCCCATTTTTTCTCAAGTGGAGCATTTGATCCGACAGCATCAGCGACATCCATCCAGCCATCTAAATGCAGCCCTCCTGTTAGCCACACCCATACGGAAATGATGAATAAAGTTAAGATCAAAACAGGAAGATGTGGTTCCAGTAGCCAAAAGATAACCATGATGATGGATGCAAGTAATAAGCCAACAACAGGATAACTCCTTAATGCCCATCTGCTTGTTTTACTGTTCCAAGGAGATTGAATCGGGATCGGGATTCTTGTTAAAAATTGAATAGCAAGTAAAAATCCATAGATGAATGACTTCATTCTTCTTCTCCCTTCCAATATGTTGGAATCCCGGCTTGTACTTCAACCGCAAGTTCTGACTGCTCGACTATAAGTTGATGTAATTTTTGCAATGTATACATATATGTAAACACTGCTTCATCTAAAAAAGGACTTCTTCCATTTACTTCATTTGACACAATGACAAGGGAAAATTGTTTTTTTCTTGCTAACCTTATCCACTCGCGTACCATTTCTTCCAGCTTTGTAATCCTATCGTTCATCTCAAACATGACATTGCTTAACCAAATGGTTAAGCAGTCAATTAAAACGACATCATCTTTCTCACAGGTCATGAGATGTTCTTCTAGATAATATGGTTCTTCTATCGTTATCCACGTTTTTCCACGATCTTGCTGATGAATCTGAATTCGTTCCACCATTTCGTCATCACTTTTTTTTGCAGTTGCTAGGTAATAAAGGTTTCCGTTGTTCTTTTTAGCAAATGAAAGGGCTGTTTGTTCTGCAAAATGACTTTTTCCAGATCTTGCTCCACCAGATATAAAAACAATCATGTTTCATCTCTCCATTTTTGCAGCACAGTCACTAGTTGTTTGTTTTCCTCATTTGATCGGATGGCAAGACGAAGATAATCACCATAAAGGCCTTTAAAATTATGGGTATGACGAGTGACAATTCCGTGCCTTAGTAAAAATGTGAAAAGTTTTTCTGTTTCATTCGGTCTCTTATGATCTCGTAAAAGGTAAAAATTCACCTTTGATGGGGTGAGAGAAAACTCCATGTCAGATAAGGTTTTATGGATATATGCTGATTGCTCATGAAGCCATGCTTTTGTTTGGTTAACAAAGTTTTTATCAGCCAATAACTTCGGAACGATTGCATCAACTAACGAATTAATGCTCCAAGGAATTTGTTCATTCTTTAAAATTGATATGATGTCCGGGTTTGCCATCATATAACCAATCCTTAAGCCGGGAATGGTATACATCTTTGTCAATGAACGTAAAAGAATTAAATTTGGATAACAAGCTAACCATCCTGACAGGCTTGGTATCTCTGCTGGGAGAAAGTCAACAAACGCTTCGTCCACAACAATATACGTATTTGTTTCTTTTGCAGCCTCAAGCAGCTGCTTAATATCTTGTTCAGCTATCACTGTACCTGTTGGATTATTAGGTCGACAAAGGAAAAGAACACCTGTTTTGTTTAGCTTCTCTATGAGCAAAGACATTGGTAATCTAAAGCCATTTTCTAGCTCATAAAACAAATCCTCTACTTCGATATGATAATGTCTGCACGCACGCTCATATTCTAAAAAAGTTGGATGAACAATACACGCTTTGCCGTTTTCAAAATATTTTGCTATTAAAAATATCGCCTCTGCTCCACCGTTTGTTAACAAGATTTTTTCTTGGTCAATTCCTTCAAATTGAGCTACGGCAG
The DNA here is from genome assembly GCA_035645575.1 of Metabacillus sp. Taxonomy (GTDB): domain Bacteria; phylum Bacillota; class Bacilli; order Bacillales; family Bacillaceae; genus Metabacillus. Next base: position 11,426 of record DASQMK010000010.1, on the reverse strand, counting down.
CTGTAGTTTTCGAATAAGATGGATCAGGATAACGAGTGATTGATTGATATGATTCCTGTAGTGCATCGTATAACCAACTAGGTGGTCCTAACGGATTTAAATTTGCACTAAAATCGAGTACTTGCTGATCTTTATTAATATGAAATAATTGCTTCATCTGTTCTGGCTGTCCACCATGATTTGGCCACTTCATTTTTTCACCTCGTTCCAAGAACAAAAGCGTAAGCGCCTTGATCAGCCCCGACAAGCATAAGATAATTAAGAATAGAAGGCGTCCTTTGCATTCAATTCTTAATTATCTTATGACCTCGAGGGGCTAGGCGCTGGAGCTAGATGTCGTGCGCTTATCAATTGTTCAATAAATTTTATAATTTCCTAAACGACAAAGAGAAGGATGCTACCGCCTAATAAGAAAAAGGCAATCCAGCCTCCATGCATATATAAAATGGCTTTTTGAATATCAGATTGTGCTAATTGTCTATGCGGGTCCCCCATTGTCGCTCTTTCTGATTTTATTCCTCTATAATAGTTGATTCCACCTAATTGGATCCCTAATAAGCCTGCAACCATCGCCTCAGACCAACCGCTATTAGGACTAGGATGTTTCCTCGCATCTCTTAAGGTGATCTCCCAGCTTTTTTTCAGCCTTGAGCCTTTTATAACGAATGCAGATACCCATATCGAAAGGGCCGTTAATCTAGCCGGAATCCAATTGGCGAGATCATCTAGTTTTGCTGATGCCCAACCAAATTGTTTATATCGATCGTCCTTGTAGCCAACCATTGAGTCTAACGTATTAATCGCACGATAAACTAGCGCAAATGGCGCACCGCCGATGAAGGCCCAAAATAACGGGGCAGTTATTCCATCCACTGTATTTTCTGCTACTGTTTCCACAGTACCTCTTACGATTTCATTTTCCGGCAAACTTTCCGTATCACGCCCAACAACCATGCTTAGCTGTTTTCTTGCTTCAACAATATTACCTCTACTTAATGGATGAAGGACATCCTTTGCTGCAGATGATAATCCTTTTATCGCAATGGTCGTTGAGATGAGATACATTTCAAGAATCATGGCTAGGAGTGGATGTACCATGTATGCAACAAATAATAAGGTAGTAGTTATAAGAAAAACAAGTAATACGACCGTTAAGGTAAGAGCGAGTCCCTTTTTAACTCGATGTTCTCCCTTATTCCAGTTTTTCTCTAAAAAGGTTATGAGCTTTCCCATTTGTACGACAGGGTGTGGAATCCACTTTGGGTCGCCTATGATCAAATCAAGCAGGATAGCTGCTCCTAAAACGATAAGAAGATTTCCTGAAAATTCATTAAATAACATTCATGATTAGTCCTTTGCTTCTTTATTACGTGTTGAATTTGCTGCAAAATCAGCACATAACTGATTGATTTTATCAAGCTTAATATGCTTGCGAACCTCACTTGCTAATAAATCAAAGCCTTCTTCTCTTTTCTTCGCAAATGAAGCACGGTCATAAATAGGTTCCAACCCTTTTTTAGATCGAATTTCATTAAGGACAATCTCACGAAATGAATCATTATGAAAGATTCCATGAAAATAGGTACCTATTAGCTGTTTGTTTTCCGTTATAACCCCGTCTTGACTATTTGTAAGTTTAATAAAAGGATTGCAAGTCTCTTCGAAGAACGATTCACCCATATGAATCTCATAGCCTTTGACTGGAAGTTGTTTTTCTCCGAACATGGCCATTCCTTCAGATTGAACCGTTTTTTTATTTATTGTCATCACTGTTTTCATCGGCAGTAGTCCTAGTCCAGTCACTTTTCCAAAAGATGATTCAATTTGGTGTTCATCCTCTATACTGTTTCCTAGCATTTGATAACCACCACAGATCCCGACAATCATTGTATTAGATGCAACTAGCTCTAATATTTTATTCGCTAATCCACTTTGATGTAAAAACAGCATATCCCCAATTGTATTTTTACTACCAGGTAAAATGAGTAAATCTGGTTCACCAAGCTCTGACACATTTTTTACAAAGCGAACATGGCAATCACTTTCCTCAAAAAAAGGATCTATATCAGTAAAATTTGAAATCATCGGGTGGCGAATTACGGCAATATCAATATCCTTCGATTCATCCATTTTAGTAGAATAATTGTTTAAAATAACTGAATCTTCAGCTTCAATAAATAAATCATTGATATACGGGACTACCCCTAAGACAGGCACACCTGTATATTCTTCAAACCATTTTAAGCCTGGTTCAAGTAAAGATACATCTCCTCTAAATTTATTAATAATGACACCGATTACTCGATTCCGATCCTTAGGTTCTAAAAGCTGAAGTGTCCCAACTAAGCTTGCAAACACCCCACCCTTTTCAATATCTCCTACTAATATAACCGGTGCATCGGATATTTGGGCAACACGCATGTTCACAAGCTCGCGGTCGTTTAAGTTAATTTCGGCTGGACTTCCCGCTCCCTCAATGACAATTCGATCATAACGTTCAGACAATCTTTCATATGCATCTCGAATCAGCGTTAATCCTTGTTGAAAAAAGTCTTCACGGTATTCGCCGGCTTTCATATTTTTATATGGCTTTCCATGTACAACAATTTGAGATTGATAGGCTCCAGTCGGCTTTATCAAAATTGGATTCATATCGGTTGTCGCAATAATTTTAGCTGCTTCAGCTTGTACTCCTTGTGCCCGTCCTATTTCCTTACCATCTACGGTAATATAGGAATTTAACGCCATGTTTTGAGATTTAAAAGGAGCTGTCTTAAAGCCATCTTGAACAAATATTCGGCATAAAGCCGTCACGATTGCACTTTTTCCTGCATCAGAATGAGTACCTTGAATCATTAACGGTACAGCTTTTTTCATGTAAATAAACTCCTTTTACAATAAGCTAAAATTCAATTCCCTTAACAGCAGGAATTCCTTCATTATAATAGTGCTTTTCTGGTTCTATTACTGACACAAGATCAGCAATATCCTTTATTTCCTGCTTAGCATTTCTTCCGGTTATAACGAGATGTACATGTGATGGCCGATTTTGAATTACCTCTAAAACCTCTTCTAGTGGTAAAACATCATCAATTGGAAAAGAGTCAATCGCAAGAGCATTATTTAGCTCATCGAATATGACTACATCATATTCCCCACTAAGCACCGCTTCCTTCGCCTTTGGCCAGCCAATTTTCAATGCTTCCCGATGCTCCTCTGGTGTTTTCGTCCATGTAAACCCAATGCCTAATTGCACCATATCCACACCTAGCTTTTTAAGCGCTATCTGCTCTCCATATGAACGCTGAGGAGATTTGATAAATTGAAAAATTTTCGCTTTGTAGCCTCTCCCAACTGCTCTCAATGTCAAACCAAGAGCTGATGTTGTTTTTCCTTTTCCATCACCTGTGTACACGAGTGTTAACCCTTTTTTCTCCATTATGACCTAACCTCCTAGTTTTTTTGGGAAACCCCAGCTGATTCAAATGTTGCCATTTCCTTAACCATTAATGTAGCTGATTGGATTATTGGGTATGTAACAGCTGCACCGCTTCCTTCTCCTAGTCGGAGACCTAGATCAAGAATTGGTTTTTTTCCTAATAATGAGATTGCGATTTGATGTCCTGGTTCAACAGATTGATGCGTCACAATCATGTAATCTGCAGCATTTGGTGAAATCTTTCTAGCTAGTAATGCGGCGATCGTACAAATAAATCCATCGACAAGGATAGGTACTTGCCTGCCTGCAGCAGCCAGCATCGCACCAGTCATTCCTGCGATCTCTAATCCACCTATTTTTGAAATAAGATCGATTGGATCTGCAGGATTTGGATGACGCGATTCAATCGCTTGCTTAATTACATGTACTTTATGTTGTAAGCCTTCCTGTGTAATACCTGTTCCAGTTCCGACAACCGCTTCGACCTCTTTTTCACTCAATTTTGCTAAGATTGCGCTGCTTGCAGTTGTATTGCCGATCCCCATTTCCCCGAGGATGAGACATTGTGCACCATTGTTTATCATCTCTAAGCCCTGCTCATAACCAATTTCGATGGCCTTTTCTGCCTCTTCACGAGACATGGCGTCCTCGCTTAAAAAATTTGCTGTTCCATATCGAACTTTTTTATTGAGCATATGAGGATGATCAATATCACTTGCAACCCCAATGTCAATGATCTTTAAGTCAGCACCTATTTGTCTACTTAACACATTAATGGCTGCACCACCATTTAAAAAGTTACGCACCATTTGCTCTGTAACAGCTTTCGGATAGGCTGATACACCCTCGTCTGTTATGCCGTGATCTCCAGCAAAAACGAGAACACCTGCTGGAGACACAGTTGGAAATGCTTCATTTTTCATTTCAGCTAATGATATGGCAAGTTCCTCTAACCTACCTAAGCTCCCTACTGGCTTTGTTAAATTATTTATATAATCAGAGACTTGTTTTCCCATTTCCTTATTTAACTGGGGAACGGGGTATGAATGTTGTGTCAATGATGATTCCCCCTATTCGTTTTGTACTCTAGACATTTATCAATCAAATGGTCGACCATGCTCGGGCAGGACCCAAAGTGGAAATGTGTATAGCCAGCTACAACATTTTTATGTAAGTATCCTTCTTTCATTATCCCTCTCATCCCCTTTGTTTCATAAGCGTACGGAATGTTTTCATCCAGAGATTGATACGTAGAATAATGAAATTCATGTCCCTTTGCTGCTGTATTCTTAAGAAGATAATTGTCATTTTGCCCGGTTATTTCCCTGTATCCTAATGCTGCTAATCTTTCTTGCATTTTAACCTTTCCGGGAATGATCCCAGCCATTTGATAGGTTTGGTGTTCCGTTGTTTCGATTGATTCAGTTAGATACATGAACCCTCCACATTCAGCAAGTGTTGGTAGTCCGTGTTCGATGAAAGCTTTTATAGAGTTCTTAGCCTTTTCGTTTTGTTCTAATTGATGTGCGAACTCCTCTGGGAATCCCCCTCCTATATAGAGACCATCAACATTCTTTGGTAACTCCTCATCTTCAAGTGGTGAAAAATAAACAATCTCTGCTCCTTTTGCTTCTAATATTTCAAGATTCTCAGGATAATAGAAGTTAAAAGCAGCATCCTTTGCCACAGCGATTTTAACTTTAGGTTCTTTTTTTATTTCAAATAATGAAGATTTTCCCTTTGAAGGTAATGGGTCAGCATGGGCTAATTCAAGGAGTCTTTCCATATCAATTGTCCCACTAATTAAGTCTCCTAATGTTTTAAAAAAATAATCGAGCTCTCCTCTTTCTATAGAAGGGATGAGACCAAGATGTCGTTCAGGTATTTCAATATCTAGCTCTCTTTTTAAAAACCCAATTACTGGAACATGACATTCCTTCTCAATTGCTTTTTTCACAAGCTGAAAATGCCCTTCACTACCAACCTTATTGGCAATGACGCCAACAATATTAGGTCCTTCAGATAAAAGCTGAAAGCCCTTAACGATGGCTGCTGCACTTCTAGCCATACTTTCACAGTTTACCACTAATAAGACAGGGCTTTTTGTGATCATACTAATCTCAGCCGTACTTCCTTCATTTGTTTCTGGATTTTTCCCATCAAAAAACCCCATAACTCCTTCGATAATTGAAATGTCAGCACCTACACTTCCATGATTAAAAATATCGATGACCTGATCATGTGTCAGCATCCAGCTATCTAAATTTCGAGAAGCTCTCTTTGTAACTGCAGTATGATAGGAAGGATCGATATAGTCTGGACCACATTTAAATCCTTGGACTGTGAGTCCACGTTTTTTTAGGGCAGACATTAACCCAATCGTAAGTGTTGTTTTCCCAACACCACTTCCTGTTCCTGCAATAACCAATCGACTTTGTGACATCATCATACCCCCTCTTTATACTTTTTTCTAACAACGGTCTTTGTGAACTCGATGCAAATATTTTTTGATTGCTTCGCATGTAGCACGATATACAATCTGACCAATCGCTTGACCAACAACAGTACCTGATCCAGCGTAAGGAGTTTTGTTTCCTTTTTGTGTTAAACCAAGGACAAGAGCATCTGTTGACGTTCCAGTTGCGAGGGTTCCGGATTGCGGATCATTAATTTTTAAATCATTTAAAGCTTTTACCTTTGCTTCTGTTGCAGATATTAATCCATTGACAAGCGCACCATCTGTAAAATGAGCATCGATAAATAGCATGGTATTGATCGTTCCAATCGTTTGGACTGCACTAGAAATTGATTGCTTTGAAATATCAACAGCATTTCCTACACCTGCAGTTACGACAGCAAGCATCGATATACCACCAATTTCTTCCTCGATTATCACAGCATCCTCTAACACGACAGCTGTCATCATGCCAAGCGCCTGTTCATAGGGGATGTTGAATGTTGCCATCCAGTTTTGCACATCTTTTATCGGATTATCACAATGATAATTTTTCTCTACATGAAAATTACAAAAATGAGTGAGCCACTGAATTCCATCACCAATTACACCATTAGAAATTGTTTTCAATGGGTGTTTGAATTGAACATGTACGTATTCTCTCGTGTGTTTAATCATATATGACTCTTTAAAAGCTAAAGAATGTGGCGATTTGGTGTGGTTTGGTGTCATTAACAGTTGTGGCTTAGGAATTGTCGGGTGTGATTGTGGAATTACGTCCACCTCGTACACTTTTTTTAGCTGATCCACTTTTCTTAACGTATCAACATCTCCCACTTCTAAAAATTGCCCTTGGTGAAGTAGAGCAATTCGATCGGAATACAGTGATGCAACATTTAAATCATGTAAAATAGCAAATATCGTTAAGCCCATACTTTTTTGTCGCTCTTTTAATAAATCTAGCATTTGAAAAGTATGCTTAATATCTAAATGGTTTGTTGGTTCATCTAACAGTAAAATTTCCGGCTCCTGTGCTAAAGCCTTTGCTAATAACACCCTTTGCTTTTCTCCACCACTAATCATGCGAAATGGTGTGTTCTTTAGATGGGCAATGTTAGTCATGTCCATGACATCATCCATAATCCTTACATCTTGTTTTGATAGTTGTTTAAGAAGGCCTTTTTGATGTGGATAGCGACCAAGCGCGATAATTTCTTCCACGGTATAATCAAATGATATATTTGCTTCCTGTGTGAGGACAGCCATTTTTTTCGCTTTATCAAGCTTTGAAAGACTGGAGATTGGTTGATTTGATAAGAAAACTTCTCCACCCATAATCTGCAATTGACCAGTAATAAGCTTAAAAATCGTTGTTTTTCCACTTCCATTAGGTCCAAGGAGTGCAAAAAATTCTCCTTGTTCAATCTCAATATCGATTCCATTAATAATGGGCGGATTCGAGTAACCACCTACTAAGTTTTCAATTCTTAACATTTATGATCCCCTCCGCCCAAGACGTTCTCGAATTAATAAAAGTGCAAATACTGGTGCCCCGATAAGTGCTGTGATCACACCAATTGGCAATTCCTTAGGTGCGATAATCGTTCGTGAAACTAAATCAGCTAAAATAAGAAAAGCACCTCCAACAAGCATTGACAAAGGAAGGACATGCCGATGATTTGGACCTGTTATGAGACGAATGAGGTGTGGAATCACAAGTCCAACAAAACCAATCGAACCAGATACCGCAACAGCTGCACCTGTTAATAAGGAGGCTCCAATTAAGATGAAAATTTTCCTTTTTCTCACATCAACACCAATATGATCAGCTGCATCCTCACCAAGGGCTAATGCATTTAGCTCTCGATAGTTGAAAAATAAGATTAAGGAACCAAGCACCATAAAAGGAACAATTAGTTGAACATGTGTCCAGTTTCTCATTCCAACACTTCCATATAACCAATAAATAATTTGTGTCATCGAATCTCGGTCACTTAAAGAAATTATGAGTGAAACGATTGCCCCTATAAAAGAACTCACAATGATTCCTGCTAAGATAATCGTTTCAATCGCCAGGTTGCGACTGCTTAATTTTACAAGTCCAAAAACTAGGAACAAAGTTAGAAATCCACTAATAATCGCCACAACTGGAAGAGTATAGCTTCCTAAGCCGATGATGGAAAACTGAAAAAAAATAACGAACACCGCACCAAGAGATGCCCCGGATGACACCCCAATTGTATAGGGATCTGCCAAGGGATTTCGTAAAAGCCCTTGAAAAGCTGCCCCTGCTAATGCTAAAGAAGCTCCAACGCAAAAGCCAAGAAGTACCCTTGGTAAACGAATATTCCAAATAATCATTTCTTCGTTTTTCGGTATTTGTTCTAACCAACCAAAACCTATTGTATTGTCGGATATAATATGTAAAATCGTTGAAACGGGCACTTGTACACTGCTAATAAATAAGCCAAGGAGGGCCGTACAAAGTACAAACCCTCCGCTTAGAATATAAAACCACGTAATCTTACTTTTCAAACACTTCTGGATAAATAAGCTTCGCAAGTGTCTCGACTCCTTCAATTAAACGAGGACCTGGTCTTGTAACAGTATCGTTATCAACATCAAACACCTGTTCATTTTTAATCGCAGGTACGTCAGCCCATCCTTTACGTGCTAAAACTTGCTCACTTGGATTTTCTACATAATAGCCATAGGTTGTAATAATCACATCAGGATTTAATTTGACAATTTCCTCTTCTGTTAGTTTTACCCAACCTTCTTGATCTTCTGCCGCATTAATTGCATTAATTGATTCTAGCATTTCGTGGAGAAACGTGTTTTTACCTGTTGTAAAGATATCTGGTGATGGAGAAACTTCTACCCATACTTTCTTTTTCTCTGTAATTTCTGCTGCTTTTTCTTTAACAATATCAAGACGATCCTTCATATCTGTCACAATTTCATTTGCTTTATCTTCAGTACCTGTTGCTTGTCCAATCATTTCGATATTTTTATATACTTCTTCAAATGAAGATGTATCACCAACAACAATTACCTTAATTCCTGCTTCTTCAAGCTGCTTTAAAATATCAGGGTGTGTCTCATAATGATAATCAGTTACTAACGCAAGATCAGGTTTAAGGGATAGAACCATTTCAACATTGATGTCCTGTCCGCCAACTTTTTCTTTCTCTAGAGCTTCTGGAGGGTAGTTACAGAAATCAGATACACCTACAATTTTATCTCCTAATCCAAGTGCATATGCAATTTCAGTATTACTTGCTTGAATAGAGACAATTGATTCAGGCTCAGATTCAATCGTTACCTCTTGGTTTGCATCATCCGTTATTGTGACAGGAAATTGCTGTCCATTTTCTGTTTTGCCTTCTTCCTGTGTAGTCTCAGTATCTGTATTCTGTTCTCCTTGCGTATTATCCTCCTGTGATCCACAGCCCACAATCATAAACATGCTTAACAGAAGAACAACACTTAATAAACCCCACTTCTTCATAAACGTACTCATTTTTCATTCTTCCTTTCTTTTTTGAACACAAAAAAACGCTATTCCTGTGGAAAGCGTTGTATAAAGGCGTCTATTTCAATGATCTCTTGTTCATTCTATGTATAAACATGCAATCTACTATATATAATAGCATTAACACAATAAGAGATTACGAGCACTTTAAACATTCCTTTCCTCGAGGAAGCTTAAAAACAAATAGGCAGGTCTCCTGACTTACGAATATAGCGGTCGGTTTCTCCTTCCCATGCTTTTACACAGTGGATCTTGTATAACCTTCCTTCTCGATTACAGTGGCGGGACCGTGTTGGATTTACACCAAACTTCCCTCTTAGTCTTACATATCTCCATGTAAGAAACCTATTTGTTTTATATTCATTTTTTTGTTTTCTATTAGAGAGTATAGTATAGTCTCGGTGGTTTGTAAAATAGATAAAGTGAATTTTTATATTTAACTGTAACAAATATAGATCGCCTTTTAAGTATTTTTGTGCATAGTGATAAATTGATTGCAATGTACAAAGAACAAAACCGCAAGCGCCTTGGTCAGCCTAGGGCAAATAAGATGATATAGAATAGAAGGCGTCCTTTGCCTTCAATTCTATATTAGCTTATGACCTCGAGGGGCTAGGCGCTGGAGCTGGAGGTCGAAGTAGTTATCCACAGTTCAAGCATTTTATAATTTCCTAAGCAATGAAAAGATCCTGCTTCCAATGTGGAGCAGGATCTTAGGTTTATAAGAATTAAAGTCTATTTTGCGTTCTCATCAGGTTGATGAATGCCAAAAATATTTCCTTCAGTATCCATATAATACCCTTGCCAAGCCATTCCAGGCAAAGCATGTTTTGGCTTAACAACCTTGCCTCCATTGTTTAGAATTTTAGATTCAGTAGAATCTAAATCCTCCACACCTATCGTGCATGTATAACCATTTTGCGGCTGGTTTTGAGATGGGGAAGCACTTTGGCGTTGCATTAAAGCTCCGTTAATTCCAAGCTCACTCGCATCACCTGTCACAGCGCCAAAATAAGGCATTCCAGCGTAATCGCTCCAATCTTCAAATGTCCATCCAAATACTTCTCCATAAAAATTTTTAGCACGTTCCATGTCATCAACATGAATTTCGAAATGTATTAATCTTCCCATCATATCCTCCTTGACCTGTATTGTATTTTTTACTGTTTAATACGAGTATGTATTTCTCCTTAGTACATGGGTACTCCTTCTTTATTAAGAAACATTTGTAAAAAAGTGGTATCTGTTGATTTCTTTCCGTATCAACATTTGCAAAAATCAACAGATAGCTTTTTAAAGGGTGAGCTCTTTTGATTGTATCACTTCCTGAGGTTGTTCCTTAATGAGAAAAACGCCGAACAAACCTAGCATTGAAAACAACACAGGAATCATAAAACCGTAAAAATAACCAACATGACTTGATGCAGCTTGAAAAGAATCCAACACAGCTCCAAAAATGCCCGGTAATAAAACCGCACTCAAAAAGCCTCCCATGTTTGCAAAACCTGTAGCAACTCCTACTTCTTTTGAGTCAAATGATTGGCGTACAACAGCGAAAGTTAAAGCACTTGCACCATTTCCAAAGCCGATCATGAAAAAGAGGACAATGAACATAAAAAGTGGTGGTTTTCCACTAAATAGTAGAAAGGAAGCCCAGCATATAAAAATCAATGCATGGATAATCAAATATGGTTTTTTGATGGAATTCACCCGGCTTGAAATCATCGTTGATAATGGCGCACCAATAATGGCCCCAAAAAGTCCGATCATAACAAATTGACTTGCAACAGACAATGACATATTAAATACATACATGCCATATGGTACTGCCCAAGAGCCGATAAAGCCGACATATGTACCAACTGCACCAAAGTGACAGAAAAAGGCTGCCCATGCTTGTCGATTTGAAAAAATTCGTTTTAAAATCACCATTGTTTTTTCAGGCTTAGATGTTCTTTTAGGACCCGAGTCTAGTGTATTATTGTTTTTGATCATTC
>DASQMK010000009.1:0-4436 GCA_035645575.1 Metabacillus sp. | reverse complement strand
CGCTTATTAAAGAGTTACAACTAGAGGATGATATTGTTTATAATGAGACAGGTATATCCTATATCTATACAAAAAATGTACTTAAGCCCATCCCTGCTGATTCTGTTTTCGGGATTCCTACTGGTGTGAAATCGTTATTTAGCAGCACCTTAATTTCCCCAAAAGGTAAAATGGTCGCATTAAGGGATTTTGTCACGAAGAATAAGCAATTTACTAGTGAAAGTTCTGTAGGTGAATTTCTTGAGGCATTTTTAGGTAAAGAAATAGTAGACAATCAAATATCACCCGTCCTTTCTGGTGTCTATTCCGGTAAACTTAATAAACTAACAATGGCTTCCACCCTTCCATATCTACTAGAATATAAAAATCAATATGGAAGCATTATTCGGGGAATGTCAAAAAATAAAGCAAAATTCCAATCATCTAGTAATAAAAAGTTCCTTTCATTTAAAGGGGGCCTTTCTACAATAATAAATCGACTTGAAGAACAATTAGGAGATGTAAAAATCCTAAAAGGAATGAAAACAAATAGTATTAAGCACGTTCAGAACAAATATGAAGTCACATTAGAGAATAATCATACGATTTTAGCAGATTATGTTATCTTAGCAACTCCACATGATGTAGCACAAAAACTGCTAAATAATGAACAGCTTGATCATGAATTTGATAAACTTAAAAACTCATCGCTTACAAGTGTATATCTTGGGTTTGATGTTCCAGATCACATGCTCCCTGCCAATGGTACAGGCTTTATTGTTACGGAAAATAGTGATCTTCATTGTGATGCTTGTACATGGACAAGTCGAAAATGGACACATACATCCTCTAAGAGAGGGCTTCTCGTTCGCCTTTTTTATAAAAGCTCCACCTCATTCTATGAAACATTAAAAAACATGGGCGAAAACGAGATCATTCAAACAGCCTTAAAGGATATCGAAAAAAGCCTACGAATCACAGCTCAACCCAAAGCAGTTGAAGTGACTAACTGGAATAATTTAATGCCAAATTATCACCTCGAGCATCATATGGCGGTTACCTCACTTAGCAAAAAAATGAGTAAACAGTTTCCGAAGGTGTTTCTTGCAGGTGCCTCCTACTTTGGAGTAGGCATCGGAGCCTGTATTAAAAACGGAAAACAAACAGCAGATAAAATTGTAAATGAAATAAGAAAAGCGTAAGCGCCTTGATCAGCCTCGGGCAAATAAGACGCAAATGAATAGAAGACGTTCTTTGTCTTCAATTCATTTGTGGCTAGACCATAGAGGGGCTAGGCGCTGGAGCTAGACACTATAACTAAGTACAAAGTTTTATACTTTCTTATCTTTTTTAAAAAACTCACTAATAGACCAGCAAGTAAGGAGAAAGCAAGGCTTTAGTTGCCCTAATACTTCATACTTAATGGTGCTTTATGTACTACAAAATAAAGCAGTGTCATCTCGATGGACGACACTGCCTTTATTTTTATATGTTCCCTCGATAAACTTGACCCACCATGCCTTTCACCTTCGTTTTCACTTTAAAAAGGCCACCTGCCTGAGGGGACAAAGCTAACTCTTCTTCCGTTAACCCTTGTCTTGCTGTTGTAATATACAATTCATCTAAATTCTGTCCACCGAATGTACATGATGTAACATTTGGTGCTGGAACATGAACTTCATCCAGCTGTTTTCCAATATGGGGATCCCATCGCGTAACTCTTGAACCTCCCCAATGGGCAACCCATATCATACCTTCTTGGTCAATTGTCATCCCATCTGGTGAACCCATTTCATTTGGAATTCGTACAGCTGTTTCTTTAAAGACGATATCTCCTGTTTGTTTATCATAAGTAAAGGTCGAAACTTCACCTGTGGGAGTATCGATAAAATACATGAATTTTTCATCAGGACTCCATGCAAGTCCATTCGATATCGTAACAGGCGAGATCATTTTTTTCAGTTGCCCCGAAAGGTCCAAACGATATAAAGATCCTTTTCCTCTCTCAGCATTTACATCCATTGTACCGATATAGAGGCGACCTGATGGATCACACTTACCATCATTGAACCTGTTATGAGGTAATTCCGTTTCCGGGTCCCCAATCAAGGTTAAGCTCCCAGATTGTAAGTCCAAGGCATGGATTCCATTTTGAAGGCCTACAACTAATTGGCCATTTAATGATGGTATCACTGCACCGATATACTGATCTAACTGAAATGTTTCATTATGATGTTGCTCTGGATTGTATCGATGAAGCCTTTTGCTCATAATATCTACCCAATAAAGCACATGTCCATCCCAATGTGGCCCTTCCCCTAAGATTGCCTTTTGGTGAACAACAAGTTCCGCTTGATATGCCATATTTCTTCCTCCCCTAAAAATCACCCTTCTCCTTCATTCCATAAAATTCAAGAGATTCCTGCTTTTCTATGAAGAAACTGACTCACTTTGAGAGAATTGACTCTCGTATAAATCGGAATAAAAGCCACCTGCAGCTAAAAGCTCATCATGGGTACCTTTTTCAATGATATCACCTTGGTTCATCACAAGAATAAGATCAGCATCTCGTATCGTTGATAAACGGTGAGCAATGACAAAGCTTGTTTTACCCTCTAAAAGATTCGTCATAGCCTTTTGAATTTTCATTTCTGTTCTTGTATCAACACTGCTTGTTGCTTCATCAAGCAAGAGTATTTTTGGCTTTGCAATAATGGCTCGTGCAATTGTCAATAACTGGCGTTGTCCTTGTGACAAGTTTGCAGCATCCTCACCAAGCATTGTTTCATAACCGTCGGGGAGAGTCCGAATAAATTCATCAGCATATGCATTTTTTGCCGCTTGTTCTATTTCTTCATCTGTTGCTTGTTCATTTCCATATGCAATATTTTCGCGAATCGTTCCATTAAAGAGCCAGGTATCCTGTAAAACCATCGCAAACAAACTACGAGCCTGCTCTTTGCTCATTTCTGTTAGTCTTACACCATCAATCCTTATAGCTCCTTTATCTAATTCATAAAACCTCATCAACAAATTTACAATGGTTGTTTTCCCCGCACCAGTCGGTCCAACAATGGCTACAGTCTGACCTTCTTTTACTTCTAGGCTTACATCATGAATGATTGGCTGATTCTTGTCATACCCAAATTGAATATGATCGAACTCAATATTTCCGCGAAGTGAAGACACTTGAATCGATGCATCTTTCTGTTCCTGTTCCTCTTCTTCATCTAATAGAGTAAAAACCCGCTCTGCAGAAGCAATCGCTACCTGAATCATATTAGCAATACCTGCCGCTTGTGCCAAAGGGTGAGAAATTTGCTGTGTATATTGAATAAAAGCCTGAACATCACCGACACGAATACTTCCGTTTAAAACAAGTAACCCACCTGAAATGGCCACAATAATAAATCCTAAGTTCCCGACAAATCCCATTAATGGCATCATTAAACCTGAGATGAATTGTGCTCTCCAGCTTGAATCATAAAGTCGATCATTTATCTTATCAAATGTTTCAATTGATTTCTCTTCACGACCAAACGCCTTTATGACTTGATGTCCAGTGAACATTTCTTCGATATGTCCATTAATATGACCTAACTCTTCTTGCTGTTTAACAAAATGCTTTTGGGAAAACTTCGTCACAAAACGTGCCACTGCTAAACTTAAAGGAATCGTTACTAACACGACTAACGTTAACACCGGACTAATAACGAGCATCATAATGATAATTCCCAGTATAGAAATAACAGAGTTTATCACTTGAGTTAAAGCTTGCTGCAACGAGTTATTAATATTATCGATATCATTCACAGCTCTACTTAATAAATCACCGTGTGAGTGCTGATCAAAATATTTGAGAGGCAGACGCGATAGTTTTTCATTCACTTCCTTCCTCAGTTGAGCAACCGTTCGCTGTGAAATTGACGCCATTATATATTGCTGCACATATGAAAACATAGATGAAAAGATGTACAGACAAATAAGAAGCAATAAAATTCTAGCAATATACTCAAAATTAACGGATGTTCCTGAGCTGAAACTCTCAAATACAGATGAAGTTGCATCACCTAATAACTTTGGACTAATGACATTAAACATAGTTGAAAAAATCGCTGCAATTGCAACAAGAATCATTCGATTTTTCCAAGGCTTTAAATAACCTAATAGTCGTTTAAATGTCTTCTTAAAATCTTTCGGTTTCTCCGAAGCCATTATGCCATGTCCATGCGGCCTTCCACCTCCCATAGGGGGTCCTCCACGATGGTTTTTCTCACTCATACGCTCACCTCCCCATCCTGCTGAGAAGCAACAATTTCTTGATAAATTCGATTGTTCTCCAACAGCTCAGCATGTGTGCCAATTCCTGCAATTTCACCATCATTTAACACGATTATTTTCTCAGCATCTTTTACTGTATTCACACGCTGTGCAACAATTAAAATCGTTGCATCGGC
>DASQMK010000008.1:0-12216 GCA_035645575.1 Metabacillus sp. | reverse complement strand
GCAGGGTGGTTTCACGATTATGGGAAGGGACGGGTTTGCTGTGTCACGCCTGCTCATAATGAAGAGGGGTTGCTTGATGATGATTTTCTTCAGCTGCTTGCAAAGACGATTGAGTGGGTGAGTAGGGGTAAATAAAGCGTTATTTTACGAATTTGATAAAAAATATAAACCTGTTACGAAAGAAAGGATCGATGTGCTTTTTTACTCATTTTTGCTTTTTAAAAGAACACAATGAGTAAAAAACAAAGGATGGGATCACTATGCCCAATACGTTACCAGTTAAGGTTAAAAGCGTTAGAATTAGCAGTGGCCCGAACAAAACGGTCTTTTATCCACAAATCATAAATATGAAAAATCAACAGTTACAGAGGTTTATCAATCAAACGATTATCTACCATACACAACAGTTAATTGATCAACAGGATGGAAATATGCCTTCAACAGTGGAAGAAATGATCGGGACTTATGAGATCAAAAACAATCAACGTCAGGTTTTGAGCTTATCACTCTCAAGCTGCTCATGGAATGACGTATATTAAATCTTTAACATTTGACCTAAAAAAGGGAAAGCTTTGTGAGCTTAAAGACTTATTTAAATCAGGAAGTGATTATGTAACTAGACTTTCAGCAATCGTTCAAACACAATTTAAGCAGCGGGATATTCCGGTGATCAACGGATTTACTGCGATTAAGTCTAATCAGGATTTTTACATCGCTGATAAAGTTCTTGTTGTATATTTTCAGCTATATGACATCACACCATATGCATTCGGATTCCCGATGTTTCCAATATCCGTATATGATATACAGGATATAATTGATGAAAATGGGCCGCTTGGGCGGATGGCTGTTAATAATTAAAAATTGTTGTACTAGATTACTTGAATATAAGTTTTAGGATGAAGGGATGCCCAAAATGTAAGTTAAGGGTATCTCTTTTTGTATGGATAAAGGAAAATTAACGTTATGATTGGTATAATGAAGTTCCATAAGAATAATTTGGAGGAAATAATTGATATGCTTATGATTCGAAACGTAAATCAAGAGGATTTACCTGCACTTTTAGTTATTGAACATCTTTGCTTTACAAAAGATGAGGCTGCAACAGAAGAAGCGTTTAGAGAGCGAATTCGATTTATTGCGGACAGCTTTTTTGTTGCTGAAGAAGCTGGAGAGGTTGTGGGGTTAGTTAATGGCCCAGTCACTCAAAGCGCATTCATAACAGATGACTTATTTCAAACTATAAAGCCAAATCAAGCATTTGGTGGTCATCAAACGATCTTAGGATTAGCGGTGGCTCCAACTTACCAAGGCCGAGGTGTTGCAAAAGCATTACTTTTACACTTTGAAACAGAAGCAAGAGCGAAGAAACGTGAAACGATTACCCTCACTTGTAAAGAGAACTTGCTTCCCTTTTATGAAAAACACGGATTTAAAAATGACGGTTTATCGAGCTCTGAGCATGGTGGAGAAGTTTGGTATAACATGAGCAAAAAATTGTTGTAATTAAGATTACTATTTTACAGAGGAGGCTCGTTTTAAGTTACAATACACCAATTGAACATTTGGAATTTTGTGTACTTTTTCCCTGCAAAATAAAGAGGAGGTACGATTGTTATCATATCTCCTCTAAAATTTTATTAATTTATTCAATTAACACAGTTTGAAGTGTTTCTATATTTTTCTCCATAATACTGAAATAATCTTCATTATTTTTCATATCTTCTTCTGTAACTGATTCAAGATTATGAAGAGTTAGCGACTTAGCACCAATTTCGTCTTGAATGACTTTTGCCACATTGGATTGTACATTTTGTTCAAATAAAACGTATTTTAAATGATGTTCTTCTGATTCCTTAATAATTTCAGTAAGTTGTTGTTGGCTAGGTTCTTGAGAAGGAGAGAGACCAGCAATTGAAATTTGTTGAATGCCATATCTTTCCTGCCAGTAACCATAAGCAGCATGAGAAACTACCTTGTAAACAATTATTTTATAAATCATTTATCCAGCACTAAAAAGTGAGGAAATAATGAAAGTAGTTTCTAAAAGAAAAGTCATTTGAAGCGCTTGATTTATGCTTAACTTTTCCTACCAAAGTCAAAAGGTATATCAAAGTTGACTATAAATAAGTAAAATATTATAATTTATTTAAATCGTAAACATTACGATTTAAATAATCGATGAGGTGAATTTAATGAAACCAAATATACATCCCGACTATCAAAAAGTAATATTTATGGATACGAACAGTGGGTTTAAGTTTTTAACAGGCTCCACAAAAAAGTCAAATGAAACAATTGAGTGGGATGATGGAAATACATACCCGTTAATAAAGGTGGAAATTAGCTCTGACACTCATCCATTTTACACAGGAGTACAAAAGTTCACTGATACAGGAGGTCGAGTGGACCGTTTCTTACAAAAATATAAAATGAAGAAGAACAACTAAGTACACCATTAAGAAGTAAAGGAAGGTTGTATTGATGAATGATAAAATGATGGAGATCTTTGCAAAAAGTATCATTGCTTCTCTTCCAAGAGAGAAAAGAAAGCTATATCAATTTATTGAAAGTGTAGAGGAAAGCTTGGCCCAGCAATCGAAAACAAAGGAGCAGTTTTTAACGCTTCTTAAAGAGCATTCTCCACACCATCAAGCAGCCAGCCACTTTCATATGACAATTGATGAAACTGTCATGCTTATGCATCAGATTGAAGATGAAATAAACTTGAAACTCGAAGAGAAAATAAGTAGATACAAGTGGATTGATTATACCGATCAACTAAACACAAATAATGAATGTGACAAAAAGTGTTACCTTGTTATTTTTTAATATAGAAGATGATTCTTTCATGTGAATCATCTTCTATTTTTTTATCAAATAAACATATGTTAATAGGAATAATTTCGATTTGTGTCTGATATATATGTAAAGCGATGGATAAGGAGGGAAAGTAATGGGGAAAATACCAGTCTTTATTTTAAGTGGCTTTTTAGGAAGTGGAAAAACGACTCTTTTAAAGCAATTACTACATGTATGTAGTGAAAGAAAAATAAATCCCGCGGTCTTAATGAATGAAATTGGAAAGACAGATACAGATGGAGAAAGCATATCTAGGATGTTAAAAAATAATCATCTAGAAAAATTACTAGATGGATGTATGTGTTGTAATAAAAAAAGTGAAGTAACTGAATGTCTAAAAACACTTCTTATTCGTAAACCGGACGTGCTATTTATTGAATTAACAGGGGTAGCGGATCCAGAAGAGGTTGTTGACTCTATAACAGAGCCTGAACTTCTCCATCTCATTCAATTAGAAAAAGTCATAACTATAGTGGATGCAGAAAATATTCTTTCTTATAATAATGTGTTTGAGTCGGATCGTGATCTTGTTAGAACAACAAGAAAACAAATAAAAATGGCAGATTTTCTTATTGTCAATAAAACTGATTTAGTATCGGATGTAAAGAAGAAAAAGGTAGAAAGGCTTTTGAAGAAAGAGAATTCATCAACACCTATTATTTACACAACATTTAGTAAAGTAGATATAAACGACATATTCTCCAGTAATAGTTCAGGTATGAAGAGGTTGAAGATGAAAAGAAAAGATGAAATAACAGATGAAAATGCCACAGTTTCATCCTTTTCTCGAATAAAAAGCATCTCTCTTCCACTGACAACACATACAACAATAAAACAAATTGAGAAGTTTTTAAAGAAATGGAGAAGTGAATTGCTCCGGGCAAAGGGGTACATCCCTGTAAGAGAAGGTACATACTTAATGCAATGTGTCATGAATCGTGTCAATTGGGAACCTTCGACATTTAATGGTGAATGTTATTTAGTCATGATTGGAGTCGATCTTGATACCAAAGAAATTAAACAAGATTGGGAAAAAATATTTAAAAAGCCTATATACACTGAAAAATAAAGATAGGAGGAGAATTGGCTTAACCTAGATGAGGGGCCAGTTGACTCCTCTTCTTTAACTGGATTCTAGGTACAAGTCTATTCAGAATATTAACCACAAATTATTTTAAGTGATAGATATATTTTTTATGTGAAAATAAGTGGGGGACTTAAGAAATGAGGTCTAGTGCCAACCATTATTTAAGCGAATTAATAGGTTTTATTTTTCTTGGATTTTGCATTTTGCTCTTCTTCTTTCATGAGGGGATAAAGCTAAGTACAACTTTTATTTCAGATTCTTTATTAACCTTCAATGTGGTGTTTATAAGTATTTTGCTAGAAGCGTTACCCTTTGTCTTAATTGGTGTGGTGATTTCAGGAATCATTCAAGTTTTTGTATCAGAAGAACAAATAAGGAAATTCATCCCACGCAACAGTTTTCTAGCGATCATCATGAGTTGTCTAGTGGGTGCCTTATTTCCTGCCTGTGAATGTGGAATCGTTCCAATTGTTCGTCGGCTAGTAGGAAAAGGAATGCCTCTCTTTGCTGGTGTCGGTTTTTTGCTTACAGGACCATTAATTAATCCTATTGTCATTTTTTCTACCTATATGGCTTTTGGCGAGGATACAAGAATGGCTTTACTACGAATGCTTCTAGGTTTGATTGTTGCTCTTTTCATCACTGCCACTATCTGTGTACTATTTAAAAATAATCAACTGAAAATAACGAAGGATTCTTTTAGACCTGAAGTTCAAGAAAATGTGAAGCAACCATTACCTACGAGATTAAAGGCTATGATCGAACATGCTATTGATGAATTTTTTGATATGGGAAAGTTTTTGATAATTGGGGCAATACTAGCAGCTTTAGTTCAGACTTTTATCTCTACCAAGTCGATACTAGATCTAGGAGAAGGTTTATTTGGATCAACTCTCGTTATGATGTGTCTTGCCTATCTATTATCTTTATGCTCAGAAGCAGATGCATTTATCGCTGCATCATTTGACCACCTTCTACCGAAAACCTCTTTACTTAGCTTTTTAATTTATGGTCCAATGCTAGATTTGAAAAATACAATTATGTTAATGTCTGTCTTTAAATTTCGTTTCGTCATTACGTTAACGATACTCATTACGGTTACCGTACTTGCTGTTTTATTACTAGCCCACCCATTGATATAAAGGAGAGTCGCTTCATGAACCTACAAATAAGACAAGCAATAAAAGCACTTATATTATTGCTATTTGCCAGCTTTATTTTTATCTTGCATAAAACCGGTGATATTACTTACCTTATACATCCAAATTACCTTCATTTTAGTCAAATCGCTTCAGTTATTTTCTTGATCCTTTTTTTCTTTCAAGTTCCCCGTATTTTTAGACCAACTGAAAATGAGAATGATCATACATATTGCGGTCCTTGGGGATGTCATCATGAAGAAGAAGGGCTTTCAATTAACACGATATCTATTGGCATTATTATGATTCCGCTTTTATCAGGACTCATTATGCCTTATAAAACCTTTGGGGCTGAGGAAGCACTGAAGAGGGGCATTCAATATTCTGATCTAGATCATAAACTAACTAGTGATGATGAGCTAGCTTTTGGCGGCATTAAAAGTCTCATGAGTCAGCCTATCATTCGTTTGGATCATAAAGGTTTTGCTGATTATATAGGGATAATATCGGAATATCCTGAGGGTTTTGAGGGGAAAGAGATAGAGATGGAAGGGTTTATTGTAGAGGACCAATTCATGACCAAAAAACAAAAAGTGATTGCTAGATTTCAGGTTACCCACTGTATAGCTGATGCACATGCAAGTGGATTTATTCTTGAGAATAGCAATGAGTTTCACTTAAAGGATAATTCTTGGGTTCGAATGAAAGGGATTTTGAAGGTAAGGGAGGAGAATCAACAGTTCATACCAGTCATTCATATAAGTAGTTTTGTAGAAATAGAAACACCTAAAAATCCTTATATTTATTCATAGTCATTTTTTGTTTTTACAAAAGGGATGGTTCAAAGACTGTATGGGACTGTTCTTGTTTAACCATAAACTATTAGGTTTATTGAAATGGACGATACTCTCAGGCTCGTCATTGAAAACTTTATTAATGCTTGCCAAAGCATTTAATGCATAATAATACCTTGCATTTAATTGATGAACACCCTTTAACGAGAAATTCTCTTCTAAATTAAATTGGAATGAATAATAATGGGTATATCTCTCAAAAACGGAAGATTTTAAGAAATATAGTTGACGAAGATTTTATTTACATAGTACTATTTAAAAGTAATGATTACGATTTGCGTATCGGGTGAATTCTGGAAAAACCCTCTATTTTTTTTGTAATATAAATCGTAATGATTACGTTTTATGGTGAATGAATCCATTTGTAAAAGGGAGGAGCAGAACATTAAGCTAGATGTTGAAAACATTTGAACCGAAAAGAGGAAGTTTCAAAACTAGATAAAAGGAATTGTTTTAGATCAAAATTTTAAACTAGATTTGAATAATATGTAATGAAGAAGATTAAATTTGTCTTAAGCTAGTAGAGTCATATACAAATTAAATAGGAATGGTTCCGAATTGCGAATAGAGAGGTTCTTACAACTTTAGTTCGTTTTTTACTAGTTTAAAAGTTTTTATGCTTTAAAAGATAAGGGAGAGAAGTACATTGATCGTTAAAAAATGTAAGTTAGCATCCATATTAGTATTTGTTTTTTCTATTCTAGTTGCTTGCACCGCAGAAAATTCTACTGGTGAGAAAGGGGAAGATGCAAAAGCAAATAATAGTGTAACAGAATTAGTCTTTGCATCTGCTAATGATATTAATGATATGAACCCGCATTTATATACTGGTTCAATGCCAGCTCAAGGAATGGTCTATGAATCATTGGTTGAAAATACAGAAGATGGAATCAAACCTTTACTTGCTGAATCATGGGAGATTTCAAATGATGGAAAAGTGTACACGTTTCATTTAAGACAAGACGTGACATTCCATGATGGCGAACCGTTTAACGCAGAGGCAGTGAAGAAAAATATTGATGCTGTACAAAATAATGCAGAAAAACATGCTTGGATTAAGTTATCTACAAAAATGAAAAATGTAAATGTGGTAGATGAGTATACAGTTGAATTAGTGCTATCAGAATCCTATTATCCAACTTTGGTTGAATTATCTATGACTAGGCCTTATGTATTTATCTCCCCTAAGGATTTCATTAATGACGGAACAAAAGATGGGGTTAGTGGATTTAACGGTACAGGGCCATATATTCTAGATGAACATAAAACGGATGAGTATGCAACGTTTATAGCGAATGAACATTACTGGGGTGGCACACCTAAAATAAAGACCATTACATCTAAAGTTCTTCCAACAGGGGAAACGACCTTTTTAGCCTTAAAGAAAGGAGAAGTCAATTTTGCATTTACGGATGATCGGGGTGCAGATAGTCTTGATGTTGAAGCTATGAATCAATTGGTTGATTCAGATGATTACCAACTAATTAGAAGTGAACCGATGAATACGAAAATGATCGTAGCGAATAGTAGTAAAACAGATCATCCTGTTACTGAAAAGGCTGTTCGTGAGGCTATTTGGTATTCGATTGATAGGGAAACAATTACAAAAGATATTTTGAATGATACTGAAACGGTTGCAAATACATTATTTTCTCCGAACGTAAATTATGCTGAAGTTGATTTAAAGAAACGTGGCTATGATTTAGAAAAAGCAAAGAAGACTCTAGAAGAAGCAGGATGGGAATTAGAGAACGGTGATGTCGTTAGAACGAAAGATGGAAAGAAGTTGGCTATGAAACTCTATTATGATAGCAATTCTTCTTCTCAAAAAACTCAGTCTGAATTTATCCAAGCTTCATTAACAGAAATTGGTGTTGAGTTGGAAATCATTGGTGAAGAGTCAACTTCGATTGCTAATAGAAGAGCAACAGGTGACTACGATTTATTATTTAATCAAACTTGGGGACTAGCTTATGACCCACAAAGTACAATCGCTGCTTTTACATCTGATTCTTCATATTTACATACGACGAAAGGTATGGAAAATTCAAACGAACTGTATAAGAAGATTGACGAAGTGATGGTGTCAACGGATGAGGAAACAAGAAAATCATTGTATGCTGATATTTTGACAATGGTCCATGAAGAAGCAGTTTTTATCCCTATTTCAAATGGAAGTGTGACTGTAGTGGCTCCAAAAAGCTTAAATGGAATAGCATTCAAACAAACACAATTTGAGCTGCCGTTTGAGTTGATGGAGTTTAAATAGAAAGGGGGATATTCCCCTTTTTCTTATTAAGAAAGGAAATACATTCTAGTATTGAGATTTGAAGGAATAGGAGTTTTTCTATGGGAAGTTACATAATGAAGAGGATACTTATATCCGTACCTTTACTTTTCATCATCTCGTTTTTGACGTTTGTCTTAATTAATCTTTCTCCCTTAGATCCAGCTGAAGTAGTATTACAAGCCCAAGGTATTCCACAGATAACGGATGAATTATTAGAACAAACTAGAAAAGAGTTGGGGATGGATAAGCCCTTTATCTTTCGATATTTTGATTGGCTTATAGCCTCCTTACAGTTAGATTTTGGATATTCATATATTAAAGGTGAACCAGTATGGTCATTAATAGGCCCGGCATTTATAAACACGTTCAAGTTAACAATCGTTTCATCTGTTTTCATCATTTTTATGTCTATACTATTGGGAGTAATTTGTGCGTTGAAGGAAGGGAAAATGATTGATAAATCGATAAGAGGAGTTTCATTTTTTTTAACAGCAATGCCTTCGTATTTGTTAGCGTCCATAATGATTTGGTATGTTTCAGTCAAATTAGATTTATTGCCTACAAACGGAATGGATTCGTATAAAAGTTATATATTACCAGTTGTTGTCATCACCTTAAGTTATGCAGGTATTTATTTTAGGAATGTTAGGACATCTATGTTAAATAATTTGAATGAGGACTATGTTCTGTATGGAAGGGCATCTGGATTATCAGAGAAGAAAATCACCATCCATATACTTAGGAATTCATTGCAAGTAACCATTTCAATATTTGGTATGGCTATCCCCATCATATTGGGAAGTACAGTCGTCATTGAAAATGTTTTTGCTTGGCCAGGATTAGGAACTCTAAGTGTTAATGCCATTCTAAGCAGGGATTTCCCTATTATCCAGGCATACGTTCTTATCCTTGCAGCTTCCTTTGTTGTGTTTAATACACTTTCAGACATTATTAATGTTGCAATGAATCCAAAGCTAAGGAATGATCTTTAAATGAGAATATTGAAAAACCTAAGTAAGGATAAATTAGCTTTGATATCCTTGATTGTTATAGGTATTACGATTATGGTTGGAATTTTTGCACCGGTATTTGCACCACATGATCCTAATGAAGTAAGTATGAGCCTTCGCTATGCATCTCCTTCAGTGGAATATCTATTAGGTAATGATCACCTTGGTAGATGTATCCTGTCCAGAATTATCTATGGTATTCGGCCAAGTGTATTATGGGTTTTAGTTGTTCTGTTTATAACCGTGTTAATCGGGGCAATCTTAGGTTTTATGGCTGGCTATTTCAGAGGGAAAATTGATGCAGTAATTATGAGAATATGTGATACAATGCTTTCTTTTCCGGGCTATGTTATGGCACTAGCGGTTATTGGCATTTTAGGAGTAGGTCTTGAAAACATCCTCATTGCATTTGCTTTAATCAAATGGTCATGGTTTGCTCGAATCATTAGAACGTCTGTTATGCAATATGTTGAATTAAACTATATCAAATTTGCCAAAGCATCAGGTTTAAGTGAGATAAAAATCATTTGCAGGCACATTATTCCCGTTACCTTTTCTGACATCGCAGTGGTTTCTAGTGGATCGATTGGATCGATGATTTTGCAAATTTCAGGATTTTCATTCTTGGGCTTAGGAATTCAAGCACCTAATGCTGAATGGGGAATGATGTTAAATGAGGCCAGGGAAGTTATGTTTACGAGACCAGAATTAATGTTAGCCCCAGGTTTTGCCATTGTGATTGTGGTATCAGCGTTTAATTTTTTTTCTGATTCACTTCAAGTTGCATTAGACCCAAAACTAGTAAACTCTATGAGCACGCAAAAAGAAAAATTACCATTTTCTAAAATGAATGCCCAAGGAAAAAAGGTGGCTAATTAGATGACGAATATTTTAGAAGTAAAAAACTTAAAAGTATGGGATGTTCCTTCTGGTAAAAAGATTATACAAGATAGTTCATTCCACTTAAAGGCTGGAAGCTGCCTTGCGATAGTAGGAGAAAGTGGGAGCGGCAAGTCTGTTACCTGTAGAGCCATAACGAGATTAAATAGGCCCTCACTTCACCAATCAGGAGATATACTATTAAAAGGCGAAAACATAAACCATCTTTCTGAAAAAGAGATGAGAAAGAAAAGAGGAAGAAACCTCTGCATGATTCTGCAAAATGGGATGGGTGCATTTGATCCAACTTGTGTGATTGGTGTTCATTTAAGAGAAACCCTAACAGAACATTTCAATTGGAGTAAAAACGAAATGGAAGTAAAAATGAAAAGTGCCATGAAAAGTGTCATGTTGAAAAACCCGACAGAATTGATGAATAAATATCCACATGAGTTATCGGGAGGAATGCTGCAACGAATGATGATTGCATTAGCAATTGTCCTAGAGCCGGATATTATTATCGCTGATGAACCGACAACAGCACTTGATACGATTTCACAATTTGAAGTAGTTGAACAATTTATTAAGTTGCGTGAAAGAATAGGATGTTCGATGATATTTATTTCCCATGATCTAGGTGTAGTAAGAAAAATCGCGGATGAAATGTTAGTGATGAAGAATGGTGAGATCATTGAAAGAGGTAATACCGAAACGATTTTTGTTCAAGCAAAACATGAATATACGAAATATTTAATCTCTACTAGATTGGCTATAAGCAATCATTTTAAGAGGATAATGGGGGGAGGCGTTATCGTTGCTGAAAGTTAATTCTGTTGAGAAATCCTATAAAAAAGGTGGATGGTTTTCTTCAAAAAGGCAAAATGTTTTAAAAAATGTTAGCTTTGAGTGCTACAGTGGAGAATGTCTTGGTATTATCGGAGAAAGTGGAAGCGGAAAGTCAACATTAGGACGCTTGATAATTGGAATTGAAAAACCTGATCGTGGAAGCATTTTATTTAATGATATGAATGTAGAAGAAAGAAAAGTGAGATCAGGTAATATAAGTGCTGTCTTTCAAGACTATAAATCATCTATTAATCCTTTCTTTACAGTTGAAGAAGCAATAATGGAGCCCTTAAAAATTCAGACCAAGAATAAACAAGTGAATAGTGAAAAGGTTATGAATCTACTAAATCATGTTGGATTACCTTTGTCTTATCGAAACAAATACCCTCATGAATTATCAGGAGGAGAGGTTCAGAGAGTATGTATTGCAAGAGCAATCTCAACAGAACCAAAATGCATTTTATTAGATGAAGCAATCAGTTCTCTAGATGTATCAGTTCAAACTCAAATTCTTGATTTACTTAAGGAATTAAAAAGAGTGTATAACATGAGTTACGTTTTTATTACGCATGATATACAGGCTGCTGCCTACATTTGTGATAGAGTCATTATTTTTAAGGATGGCCAGATTGAAGAAATAAGTGAAATTGAACACTTAAAAGATATTAAGTCTGTTTATGCAAGAAAATTATTACATTCGTTAATTACGTTTTAATCAAGTTAGCTGATTAAAGAGTAACATGATTTAGTATAGAAATGGAGGAGAAACAATTGTGAGTGGAGCTTTGTCTTTGCCTTTTCTACGGTTGTATGTGTTAGTACTTCTTTATTTTAGTGCTAATTCTATATTAAATGTTCTTATTCCTTTAAAAGGGGAATCATTAGGAGCTTCCAATACAACAATCGGTTTGATTATGGGGTCATATTTGTTTACGACTATGTTTTTTAGACCATGGGCAGGTCATATTATTCAAAAGTATGGACCGATAAAAGTGTTGCGTACTATTCTTATTATCAATGGTTTTGCTCTAATCATATATACGTTAACCGGACTAGGAGGCTACCTAGTTGCTCGTATGTTACAAGGAGTTTCAACCGCTTTTTTTTCAATGGCATTACAAATAGGAATTATTGATGCACTACCTGAAAAAGATCGTTCTCAGGGAATTTCCCTTTATTCTTTATTTTCTTATATACCAGGGATTATTGGCCCTTTACTTGCATTGGGGATTTGGCAGGGAGAAATGGA
>DASQMK010000007.1:0-14571 GCA_035645575.1 Metabacillus sp. | reverse complement strand
TGGATAACTACTTCGACATCCAGCTCCAGCGCCTAGCCCCTCGAGGTCATAAGCTAATATAGAATTGAAGGCAAAGGACGCCTTCTATTCTAAATCATCTTATTTGCCCTAGGCTGACCAAGGCGCTTGCGCTTTTGTTCTGCTATCAAAAAGTATAAAAAATTTATGGATGAACATATTAAGAAAAGCTAAGGCCTTTCACCATTAGGATTTGGTGACAAGCCAAGTTTTTCTTATAAACCTCTTTAATTGTGGATCTTCGAATTTGAGATATCCTGAGTTGTTCTAAACCAGATCCATAAATCATTGATGATCGAAGCAAGCTCTGAAATTTCATGATTTAACTTACAAGACCGATCAAAATCTTCTTCGGTGTTTAAATCTTCTTGCTTCTTGTTTATCTCTTCTTCCAATTCTATGATTCGGTCTGGAATATGACCGCGAATTGTTTCCCATTCTGTTAATATTCTTTTTTGGGTATGAAGGCTATAACTATTCCATGCTTTGGATAACCGAGGAATCCTTATTTTGAGTTTGGGATCATAGGCAAAGTATTCGTTCAAATTTCCTTCCTCCATTCATGATCTTTTCCTATTTTACAATAGCTCAATAAATTCCTCTACCATCACATATGTTGGGAATATGCATAAAATACAATGAATTTTAATTTTTATACAAAGAATCTACGAAAATATGCAAATTTCTATTGACGAGATAGGCAACAGTTGGTAAAGTGATACCTATACAAAAGATGTATTTTTATAAATATATATTAATTTTTATACAACCAAGGAGGAACAAATAGATGAAAAAGGTAGTTTTAGCTTATTCCGGAGGATTAGATACCTCTGTTGCAATTAAATGGTTACAAGAGCAAGGATACGATGTAGTAGCGGCATGTCTTGATGTAGGTGAGGGAAAAGATACAGCATTCGTACAACAAAAGGCTCTGCAAGTAGGTGCGATTGAATCATACATGATTGACGCTAAAGAAGAATTTGCAAATGATTTTGCATTAGTAGCTCTTCAAGCACATACCTTATACGAAGGAAAATATCCATTAGTTTCTGCATTATCACGTCCGTTAATCGCGAAAAAGCTTGTAGAAATCGCAGAAAAAGAAAACGCAGTAGCTATTGCTCATGGTTGTACTGGAAAAGGAAATGACCAAGTACGTTTTGAAGTTTCGATCAAAGCTTTAAACCCAGATCTTGAAGTGCTTGCTCCGGTTAGAGAATGGGGTTGGTCACGTGAAGAAGAAATTGAATATGCTTCAAAGCATGGTATTCCGATTCCTATCAATTTAGATAGCCCTTATTCAATTGACCAAAACCTATGGGGAAGAAGTAACGAGTGTGGTATCTTAGAAGATCCATGGGCTGCTCCGCCAGAAGGTGCGTACGATTTAACAACACCTTTAGAAAAAACGCCTGATCAAGCAGAAATAATTGAAATTGATTTTGAACAAGGTGTTCCAGTAAAGATCAATGGTAAAGCATATCCTTTACATGAACTTATTTTAACGTTAAATGAAATAGCTGGTAAACATGGTGTTGGACGTATTGACCATGTTGAAAACAGACTAGTAGGAATTAAATCCCGTGAAGTATACGAGTGCCCAGGTGCAATGACGTTAATTAAAGCACATAAAGAACTCGAAGATTTAACACTTGTAAAAGAAGTGGCTCACTTCAAACCAGTCATTGAACAAAAACTTGCTGAGCTTATTTACAATGGCTTGTGGTTCTCACCATTAAAACCTGCTTTACATGCTTTCTTAAAAGAAACACAAAAATACGTTACAGGTACTGTGAGAGTGAAATTATTTAAAGGTCATGCCATCGTTGAAGGAAGAAAATCAGAGTATTCTTTATACGATGAAAAGCTTGCAACATATACAAAAGATGATGCATTTGATCACAATGCAGCGATCGGCTTTATCGAGTTATTTGGACTACCAACAAAAGTAAACAGCATGGTAAAAAACAAGAAGGTGGAAGTATGAAAAAGCTTTGGGGTGGACGCTTCCAAAAAACCCCTGAACAATGGGTGGATGAGTTCGGCGCATCCATCCATTTTGATCAGGAGTTAGTTGAGGAAGACATCACTGGCAGTCTTGCACATGTTGATATGCTAGGCAAGTGTGGAATTATCAGCAAAGAAGAAGCAGAACAAATTACAAATGGTTTAACAATTCTTTTAGAAAAGGCGAAAAAGAAGGATCTTGCTTTTTCTGTTAATTATGAAGATATTCACCTTAATCTTGAAAAAATGTTAATAGATGAAATTGGACCTGTTGGAGGTAAGCTACATACAGGTAGAAGCCGTAACGATCAGGTGGCGACAGATATGCATTTATATTTACGGAAGCATGTTGCGATGGTCGTTGAATTAATTGAAGGCCTTCAAAAATCGATAGTCGGAAAAGCTGAAGAAAATGTAGAAACGATTTTACCTGGATATACACATCTTCAAAGAGCACAGCCAATTTCATTTGCACACCATTTAATGGCATATTTTTGGATGCTAGATCGTGACAAGCAAAGATTTACAGAATCTCTTAAGAGAATCAATATCTCACCATTAGGAAGTGCTGCACTTGCAGGAACTACATTTCCGATAGATCGTGAATATACAGCAAAAAAGCTTGATTTTGATGGTATTTATGAAAATAGCCTTGATGGTGTAAGTGACCGTGACTTTATTATCGAATTTCTAAGCAACAGTTCCCTCCTTATGATGCATTTATCACGTTTTTGTGAAGAAATCATTTTATGGTGCTCTCAGGAATTCCAATTTATTGAGCTTGATGACACATACGCTACAGGAAGCAGTATCATGCCTCAAAAGAAAAATCCTGATATGGCAGAATTAATTAGAGGAAAGACTGGAAGAGTGTACGGCAATTTAATGTCATTATTAACGATTCTTAAAGGACTTCCGCTTGCCTATAACAAAGATCTTCAAGAAGATAAAGAAGGTATGTTTGATACAGTAAAGACAATTGAAGGAAGTCTACAAATCTTTATCGGAATGATTGACACATTAAAAGTGAATAAAGAAAAAATGGAAAAAGCAACATCAGAGGACTTTTCAAATGCAACTGAGTTAGCGGATTATCTTTCTACAAAGGGTATGCCATTTAGAGAAGCACATGAAGTTGTTGGAACACTAGTTTACCAATGTATCCAAAAGGGAATTTATTTAAAGGATTTACCTTTTGAAGAATATCAAAAAGCCTCAAACCTTTTTGAAGAGGATATCTATGAGATGATCAATCCTTATGAGGCTGTAAGAAAAAGAATGAGCGCTGGTGGGACTGGCTTTGAGGTTGTAAAGCAAGCTCTTCAAAAAGCAAAAGCAACACTATCATAAAGTGAAATTTCCATCAATGGGGGGTCTTCATCCCCAGTGATGGTTAGTTGAACCAATCGGACCTTACTGCCCGTTAAGAATGGATGAAAAAATCAATCGTATAAGCTACTTATTTTCAGAGACACTAATGTTCGTATAACTGAAAATAAGGAGCTGAATTGTTTTGGAAGGAAAAAAAGTAACAAGACAAACGTATTACTATGACCACCTTGGTGAGCAAGAAACGATGCAACAGCTTTCAGATTCCTATTCTAGTGGAGTTGTTGAACAGCAGTATGATCCTAATTTTCTCCAAGAGCATTTTAGAGT
The DNA here is from genome assembly GCA_035645575.1 of Metabacillus sp. Classification (GTDB taxonomy): domain Bacteria; phylum Bacillota; class Bacilli; order Bacillales; family Bacillaceae; genus Metabacillus. Next base: position 10,887 of record DASQMK010000007.1, on the reverse strand, counting down.
AAGAAGGGACTCTTAAAAAGTATTAATCGCTGGCTTAATAGTAAGTCAGCCTTTTTATTACCTCCAATTTCTCCAACATAAAAATCCACGAAAGCAACATTAATTCACCCAAAAAAACAATAAAAATAGAAACAATAGCTATTTTCGTTTATTGTTATAGTAACAGCAAAAAATTGAAATCTAATGGAAACAGGGATATTTAGTAAAAAGAACAAATAAAGATGGTATAGAATAAGACAGGTTTAATGGGGAGGAAATGATATCGTGAGACATGCCCTTATTACTGCAGGCTCGAAAGGGTTAGGAAAAAAGGTGACAGAAGAATTTTTAAAAAAAGGATTTTCCGTCACTGTTAATTACCGAAAAGATGTAGAAGCAGTAAATGAGCTCAGAATGAATTACTCTCATCTTCTTGATCGTATTTTATTTGTTCAAGGTGATGTAACCCAAAAAGAAGATTTAACAAATATGATCGATGTATCACTAGAACACTTTGGTAGAATTGATTGTTTAATAAATAATGCAGGTCCTTATATTTTTGAACGAAAAAAGCTTGCCGATTATACAGATGATGAGTGGTACCAAATGATCGAAGGAAACTTAAGTTCTGTTTTCCATTTATTTAAAAAAGTTGTTCCGATCATGAGGAAACAAAAGTATGGAAGAATTGTTACATATGGGTTTCAAGGCGCAGAATCTTCACCTGGTTGGCTTCATAGGTCTGCTTTTAGTGCAGCTAAAGTGGGGTTAGTATCTTTAACAAAGTCAATCAGTATTGAAGAGGCTGAGCATGGTATCACAGCTAATATGATTTGTCCTGGAAATATTATTGGAGAAATGAAGGAAGCGACCATTGAACATTCAAGAAAAATGAGCGGTGTTCAATCAAAAACTCCGATTGGACGTTCAGGTACAGGAGAAGACATCGCTCGAACTGTTGCGTTTATCTGTGATGAAAATTCGGATATGATCACTGGATCCATTATAGAAGTAACTGGTGGAGCTAACGTTATCAATCGATTTCATGTATGATAAAAGCAAAATACTTGTTTAAAGGCTTAGATAGTGGGTAAAATTTTATAAGGATAAGATGTCAATTTATAGAAAGTGGTGAATAGTTTGCAAGTTTCATATCATGGTCATTCAGTTGTTCAAGTTATGTGTAATAACAAAAAAGTTATCATTGATCCTTTTATTAAAGGTAACCCTTTAACAGATTTGACAGTTGAGCAAGTAAACGTAGATGTTATTATCCTTACACATGGCCATAATGACCATGTTGGGGACACAGTTGAAATCGCGAAGAAAAATAATGCTTTGGTCATTGCACCATATGAGCTAGCTGTTTACATAGGTAAGAATGGAATAGACATTCATCCGATGAATTTGGGAGGGGCTTATCAATTCGATTTTGGAACCGTAAAGCTTACACAGGCTTTTCATGGCTCTAGTTATCAGGAAGAGGATGGAACTGTGATATACACAGGTATGCCTTCAGGTGTATTAATTTCAGCTGAGGACAAAACCCTTTATCATGCAGGGGATACTGCATTGTTCTCAGATATGAAAATGATAGGTGAGCGAAATACAATAGATATCGCGTTTTTACCTATTGGTGATAATTTAACAATGGGTCCAGAAGATGCAAGGGATGCTGCAAATTGGTTGAAAGCGAAGAAAGTGGTTCCAATTCATTACGATACTTTCCCGGCTATCAAACAAGATCCAGTGAAATTCTCTCAGATGCTTCCAGATGGTGTTGGGCTTCCTTTAAAAGTTGGAGAAACATATAACGTGTAAAGTGAAACTCCCATCAGTGGGGGTCTTACTGCCCTTAAGAGTGAAATGAAAAAGAATTGACGTATCCATGTGATACGTCAATTTTTTGTCTCAAAAGCTTCTTTTCTACAATGTACATGCATACACTAGTACAAACCTTTTTGTGAAAGGATGATTTTTGAAATGAAAAATTTAATTTATGCGTTTTTTGCGTTATTAATGCTTTATTTTGGCTTGCAAAACATCACAATAACAGGTGATCAGATGCAGACGGTGTTTGCCTTAAGTTGGCTATGTTTAGCAATTTTTGTGATCGGCGGAAACTTTGCGCAGTACTTATATCGTCCAAAACAAGCAGTTTCTTCAAAACAAATAAAAGTATATAAAGAGTCGATTCAAAGAAAAAGACAACGTCAAACGATGCGTTGATATAAGCCAATATCACCTTTATAATATAAGTGGATGCGTTTGTTTGGCAAAACTGCTCTATTAGAGTGGTATTTGCAGGTAGATGCACAAATAAAAAAAGGGTGATGCAGCTTGGCTACAAAGCACGAGCAAATATTACAGCATATAACTTCCCTACCAGTGGGAGAAAAGATTTCCGTCAGGCAAATTGCAAAGGATATTAATGTTAGTGAAGGTACAGCCTATCGAGCAATAAAAGAAGCAGAAAATAAAGGTTATGTAAGTACGATCGAACGCGTAGGAACGATTCGGATTGAAACAAAGAAAAAGGAAAATTTTGAGAAACTAACATATGCAGAAGTTGTAAATATTGTTGATGGTCAGGTTTTAGGTGGACGAGCAGGTTTACATAAGACATTAAACAAATTTGTCATTGGCGCCATGAAACTTGATGCAATGATGAGATATACAGGAGCTGGTAACTTGCTCATAGTGGGGAACAGAACAACCGCTCATCAATATGCGCTAGAGGCAGGAGCCGCTGTGTTAATTACAGGTGGTTTTGATACCGAAGATAGTGTGAAAAAGCTAGCAGACGAACTTGAATTACCGATTATCTCTACAAGCTATGACACGTTTACAGTTGGAGCCATGATTAACAGAGCGATTTACGATCAGTTAATCAAAAAAGAAATTGTACAGGTTGAAGATATTTTAACTCCTGTAGATAAAACAATTTGCTTATATACTTCAGACACGATTGCCACATGGTATCAACATAATTATGAAACTGGTCATGGACGCTTTCCAGTTATTGATCAAAACCTTAAGGTACAGGGAATTGTGACTTCGAAGGATATAATGGGTAATGACCATTCAACACTAATTGAAAAAGTAATGACAAAGAATCCAATAACAGTAATCGGAAAAACGTCTGTTGCATCAGCTGCTCAAATAATGGTGTGGGAAGGGATCGAACTACTCCCGGTCGTTGATCAACAAAATCGGCTTCAAGGAATTATTAGCCGTCAAGACGTACTGAAAGCCCTTCAGGTTATACAGAGACAGCCACAAATTGGGGAAAAACTTGATGATATTGTGACGAATCAGTTTGTAACAATTGATGATGATTCGAAACGGAGCAGCATTTTCCGTTGTGAAGTAAGTCCGCAAATGACAAACCACTTAGGTACGATATCATATGGTGTCTTTACAACACTTGTCACCGAAGCTGTAAATCGATTTTTAAGAGCACAAAAAAAAGGTGACATTGTTGTTGAAAATATAACCATCTATTTCATTAAACCCGTACAAATGGAATCAATGCTTGAAATACACCCGAAAATACTTGAAGTAGGGCGTAAATTTGGAAAGATTGATGTCGAAGCGTTTAGCAATGGAGTTGTCGTCGGAAAGGCGATGTTGATGGTACAGTTAATAGAAAGGTGAAAAATAAAAAGAGGTGTAATAGTGTTATACCTAAAACATAAGTCTATACACCTCTTTTTAACTGTAGGAAAGTATAAATTAGCAGCAAAGACGCGCTTTTAGTTATTGCTGCATTTCATTTAGTACCTGGGGCAAATAGTGCTTGTAAGCTCGATAACCTGCCCATGCACTTGCAAAGCCGATAAGAAGGAAGACGGCTCCTATTACAAAGGACAATGTTGATCGATAAACAAATAGCTGATTCATTCCAAAAAAGGCTACAAACAAACCTAAAGCAATGCTTGATTTTGCCGATATCCAACGCTTTTCGATTGGCTTATTTGATCGATATGATTTGATCTTATAGTAGAGATAAAAAGCGAACGTGAAAATAATAAGGACAACTAAAACTGGCATTCTAAAACCTCCATAAGGTCTAACTCTTTCTAATTTTTCCTTATTTATTTTACCATGTCCTTGATGAAAAAAGTGATGAAAATGATTAAGCGAATGATTCGTTCTTTTTAATTCTGGAAAATTATGATTTAATAACTTAATAAAAGGTAAAAAGGAGAACGAAATGAAAGAACAAATTTTAGAAGAAATTCGCAATCATGATTCCATCATTATTCATCGCCATGTTCGTCCAGATCCTGATGCTTATGGCTCACAATGTGGTTTGGCTGAAATTTTAAAAGCATCTTATCCGGAAAAGAAAATCTATGTGGTTGGAGAATCAGATCCATCACTTGAGTTTCTTTATAAAATGGATCTCGTTTCTGATGAGCTTTATCAAGAGTCCTTAGTCATTGTTTGTGATACTGCAAATCAGGCAAGAGTCAGTGATCAGCGTTACCATACAGGGAAAAAACTTATTAAAATTGATCACCACCCAAATGATGATCAATATGGTGACCTTATATGGGTAGATACAACCGCAAGTGCAACAAGTGAAATGATCTACGAATTATACTTAGAGGGTAAAGAATCAGGGTTACAGCTTTCTAAAAAGGCTGCAGAGCTTTTGTATACTGGAATTGTCGGTGATACAGGGAGATTCCTTTTTCCAAGTACAACAGAGAAAACTTTTCAATATGCTAGTGCATTAATTTCTGTAGGAATTAATCCAACACCGATTTATGATGAACTTTATAAAACAAAGCGAAATGTAGCAAAATTGAGTGGATTTGTACTACAAAATTTTTCTTTAACATCTTCAGGTGCAGCGTCAATGAGAATAACAAAGGAAATGTTAGAGGAATATGAAGTAACACCTTCAGAGGCATCACAACTAGTAAGAATTTTAGGGAATATTGAAGGTGTAAAAGCATGGGTGTTTTTTGTAGAAGAAGAGTCGCAAATTCGTGTAAGACTTCGGTCAAAAAGTCTTGTGATCAATGGATTAGCTAAACGGTATAATGGTGGAGGTCATCCTCTCGCTTCTGGTGCATCTGTATATAATTGGAAAGAAGCGGACCAAGTCGTACGTGATTTAGAAAGGTTATGCCAAGATCATGATTGATGAAATAAAGGGCTGTCATTATTTTAAAGACAGCCCTTTTCTATGGACTAACTTCGTCAAAATAATAGCTAACAACTTCATGAGGAAATTAAGCTTGAGGGAAAAGACCGATTGTAGATCTTAGATGGATTGATTGAGTTGATCCCAAGATGAGGATATGATTATTGAAGAAAAGGAAAAAGCGCTTACTTTTCTCTGTTAGGAATGAACCAAAAACCAAACTCTGTCACATCTTCGTAAACATCAAGCTGTAATTTTTTTAATTCCCTTTTAATTAATCTTGCAAGCTCAGCTGACTCAGCATATGCTGAAAAACCTTTTTTAATGCTTTCGACTTTTTCTTGAGCCACTTCTTTTGAGTTGAAAATATACATATCTCATCCCTCCTTATCATATTCTCCAAACATATAGTGTTATTACATAGGATAACAAGGCAATGATTTTATAGCGGTTTTGTAAGGGTTTGAGGTCCTAATTGAAATGATTAAGAGGAGATGAAGCCAATTTTTGATTTATTGGCTTCATGATCATTTTCCTTGTTTTTCCTAATTCTATTTTATCAAAAAACAGAGAAATTGCGATTTATTTTTTAGGGAAGATCATTTATATTCTCGACTAGTCAAGAAATGAAATTTCTACTTCGATGTATAATGTGGTGTGTAATAATAATTTCGTCATCTCAAGTTTGTATTTTTTACCATCAAATTCAAAGATACGGTTTTCAATCGTCCGCTCAATTAAAAGTTGACTAGAGGATATGCTTTCAATATCTTTGGCAATTAAATCATTTAAATCTTCTTTTACCTTGTTTTCTATATTTTTAATCCTAAAATCTTTAAATAGGTAACGATCACCATTTGTTAAATGGACCTTGATTTCTTGTATTGTTAATTTTTCTTGTGCTTTTTTATTTAACTTAGTATATTCTTCCTGATAGATTTTTTTATCGTTCTGTAATTCTTGAATTATTTGTTTTTGTTCATTTATAATTGTACTGTGCTTTTCCTGATTAACACCATAAATAAAGAGAAAAACACCCCAACTGATAATTGCTCCTATTGCTGCACCAGCAAAGAATCTTTGCCAAGTAGGCTGCTGATAATGTGGCGGAATTCTCATGATAAATGCTCCTGAGTTAACCAAGTAATAAGAAGCCAGCCTGTTTGTGCTCCTCCCATAGCTGAAACGATTAAGAGTACCTGTTTGACAATATCTCTAGTTTCACCTTGAAAAATTCCACGTTCAAAGCTATAAAATGCGTCAAATGTTCCACCTATTGCTGCAACAAGAGCCCATATTTTTAATCGATTCGCAAATTCAAACATTTTTGTTAGCGGTGGCTCACCTGCTAAGAATGCACCGATGGCACCAATCAAGGTACCTCCTAAAAGGACTCCTAAAGCAATAAAATAACTATGAATAAAAGCCGGCATAAAGGCTTCTTTGTCCATATCCATCAACCTCCTATTCTTATGTATATGGACGACCAATTTTAAGTATGTTTACATTACAAAATTAATGGATCCGTTTTATATAGTTCTTATTTGTACAGCATCCTCTACAAGGAATATAATAATGTGTAGGAAACAGATCGATTAATTTTGCCAAGAAAGGGGGATATCCATGCCCTTTGTTCATCTCCAAGTGAAAAGTGCATACAGTTTACTAAATAGTGCAGCAAGACTAGATAAACTCGTAGGCAAAGCGAAAGAGCTTCAATTTAAGGCGATTGCATTAACTGATTTTCAAGTGATGTATGGCGCCATTTCTTTTTATAAACAATGTCAACAAAATGGTATAAAGCCGATCATGGGCTTAACAATTCAGGTGATCAATAATGATTTACAAATCCCTCTAGTTCTTTTAGCAGAGAATAATGAAGGGTATCAAAACCTGATAAAGATAAGTAGTGCTCTTCAAACTAAATCACCAGAAGGGCTTCCTAAACGATGGTTAAAAAGCTACAGCACAGGATTAATTGCTATACTCCCTGGACGAGATATGATAAACCAAGATCGTGATCTAAACATTGTGAAAGAATACCAATCGATTTTTGGACTACAATCATTTTACATTGGCATTCAATTGCTATCTAAACAAGAAGAAGACATCCTTGAACATTTGATAACGGTAGGAAACCAAACTAATTGCCCTCTTGTAGCGTTAAATGATGTATCTTACATAGAAAAAGAAGATTATTTAGCATATAAATGTTTACTTGCGATAAAAAACGGAGAAAAGCTTTCGGATGAACAAAGCGTTCTAAAAGAATCCAGTGAAAATTATTTAAAATCCGTTAATGACATGGTCATTCTTTTTGAACGATATCCAGATGCCCTTGAAAACACGTTGAGAATTTCTGAAAGGTGTTGTGTAAATCTGGACTTAGGTGTTTCTCATTTGCCCACATATCCAACACCGAAAAATCAAAGTGCGGATGATTATCTTGAGGAGTTGTGCTATAAGGGATTGGCTTCCCGCTTAAAGAAACAAGATTCTTCATATGAGCAACGGTTAAAGTATGAGCTATCAATAATCAAACGGATGAATTTTAGCGATTACTTCTTAATTGTTTGGGATTTTATGAAGTATGCTCACGAAAATGGAATTTTGACAGGACCGGGCCGTGGCTCTGCTGCGGGGTCACTTGTATCATATGTGTTAAGGATTACAGATGTTGACCCCATTAAGCATAGGTTACTTTTTGAAAGGTTTTTAAATCCTGAACGTATTTCAATGCCGGATATCGATATTGATTTTCCTGATACAAGACGTGATGAAGTGATTTCTTATGTCGCTAATAAATATGGGAAACTTCATGTAGCTCAAATTATTACATTTGGTACTTTGGCAGCAAAAGCTGCCATTCGTGATGTGGGTCGAGTGATGGGAGCTTCTCCCAAAGAAACGGATATCCTTTCTAAGCTTATTCCATCACGTCCTGGAATTTCATTAAATGAGGCATATAAAGAATCAAAAACTCTCCAGAAAGCGATTAATGACAGCGAGCTATATAAACAAATTTTTAAAACAGCTATGAAAATTGAAGGACTTCCTCGTCATACTTCAACACATGCAGCAGGTGTTGTCTTAAGTGATCAGCCACTGACAAACATAGTCCCAATACAGGAAGGACAACAAGACGTTTATTTGACACAGTTTTCTATGGATTACTTAGAAGACCTTGGTTTACTAAAGATGGATTTTCTAGGATTAAGAAATTTATCATTAATTGAAAATGTCATCACACTGATCCAACGTGGAGAAGGGAAAAACGTGGACCTTTCACAGCTGCCTTACCATGATGAAAAAACATTTCATCTCTTATCAAATGGTGATACAACAGGGGTTTTTCAGCTTGAATCTGATGGTATGAGAAGTGTGCTAAAACGCTTAAAACCGACAAGTTTAGAGGATATCGTTGCTGTAAATGCTTTATATAGACCAGGACCAATGGAAAATATCCCTCTTTATATTGACCGAAAACATGGTACAAGTGACATAACATACATACATCCTGCACTTAAGCCAATCCTGCAGAACACATATGGTGTCATTGTATACCAGGAACAGATCATGGAGATTGCCTCCACTATGGCAGGTTTCTCATTAGGGGAAGCAGATTTGTTAAGGAGAGCCGTAGGAAAGAAAAAGAAAGAAATACTTGATAAAGAACGGGAGCATTTTGTTAAAGGTTGTCAATCAAATGGATATAGTGAGCAGGTTGCTCATTCAATTTATGATTTGATTGTGAAATTTGCTAATTATGGATTTAACAGGAGCCATGCTGTTGCATATAGTATGATTGCATATCAATTGGCATATTTAAAGGCTAATTATCCGCTTTATTTTTTGACTGCTTTATTAACAAGTGTAAGGGGAAACGAAGAAAAGGTTGCTCAGTATGTTCGAGAAGCTAAGCAAAAAGGAATCCAAGTATTACCCCCTTCCATTAACAAGAGTGCATTTCCATTTCTAGTTGAAGGGGGAGCCATTCGATATAGTTTGACAGGAATTAAAAACGTAGGGGTTTCAGCCGTTAAAGAAATCTTTCACGTAAGAAAACAAAAACCGTTTGAAGATCTATTTGATTTTTGTATTAGAGTTTCGATGAAAATTGTGACAAGACGAATAATGGAGCAGCTTATTTTTGCTGGCGCCATGGATGAATTTAAAGTTGACAGGGCGACTTTATTAGCTAGCTTAGATGTTGCAATTGAGCATGCTGAGCTGATGACACCAGCAGATGATAGTCATTTTGATTTATTTTTAGATGATGAATTTAACTTAAAGCCAAAATATATAGAGGTAGAGCCATTTAAAACAGAGGAAAAACTAAGATTCGAAAAAGAATCTTTAGGGTTTTATTTTTCAAGTCATCCTGTTGAGGTTTTCCGCAAAAGGCTAACAGAGATAGGGGCAAACACAATCGATCAATTACCGTTGAAAGTTGATCGTAAAGCTTCAATAGGTGCGATGGTAGGAACTATAAGAACAATTCGAACAAAAAAAGGGGAAGTTATGGCTTTTTTAAGTTTAGGTGATGAAACTGGGGAAGTTGATGCTGTTATGTTTCCGCAAACATTTTCTAAATATAGTGAAAAAGCGAAAGATGGATTGGTGTACTTGTTTGCAGGTAAGGTGGAGAAACGGCATGACAAGGTACAATTTATTATTCAGCAATTAATTGAAACGGATGACTTAAGTGTTCCTACACAACAAGAAAAGCTTTTCATCAAAATAGAAAAACAGAGTACAGATCAAAATAAGCTTATCCAAATTAAGGACATTCTTAAAAGATTTCATGGCAATACACCTGTTTTACTTCATTATGAGAATGAGAAACGCACCATCCAATTACCTGAGGAGTTCTTTATTACAGCATCTGATACTAGTGTAAATGAATTAATGAAACTACTAGGAAAGGAAAATGTTGTGTTAATAAAGAGATGAGAACTATAGATGTAATATGCCTATGCTAACCGTCTCTAATCTCTAATCGATACTTTACAAAGTATTGATTTATGTTATCATTTAATAATGATTAATGGGTGGTCAGACCACTTGGAGGATATGAAAGATACATTGAAAGCAGAACGAGATTTTATAGTAGGAAACTATTGATTATCTTTTTATTGCTTAGAAAATGATATAATTCTCGAACTTTGGAAAAGCGCTTTGACATAAGCTCTAAAGTATAGGATGTACAAGTGCATGCGTTGCGACAGGACGTTGCGCTTTTGTTCTAAATCGAAGAATTATCATGTTCTAATGACTTTCACAGGGAGTGTTCATTTATGTCATTGCGAGAAGAAGCTTTACATATTCATCGAGTTCATAAAGGAAAGCTAGAATCGAAATCAAAGATTCCTGTAAAAAATGCCTATGATTTAAGTCTGGCTTATTCACCTGGTGTAGCGGAACCATGTAAAGAAATTTATGATGATAAAAATAAAGTATATGATTACACAATGAAAGGCAATATGGTCGCTGTTGTTTCTGATGGGACTGCAGTGTTAGGGTTAGGAAATATTGGGCCGGAAGCTGCATTACCTGTAATGGAAGGAAAGGCAGTATTATTTAAAAGCTTTGCCGGTGTTGATGCATTTCCAATTTGTTTGAATACAACAGATATTGATCAAATCGTAAATACGGTTAAGCTTCTTGAACCTACCTTTGGGGGAGTAAATTTAGAAGATATAGCAGCACCAAACTGTTTTGTCATTGAAGAAAGATTAAAAAAAGAAACA
>DASQMK010000006.1:0-16392 GCA_035645575.1 Metabacillus sp. | reverse complement strand
AACATCGTACTGCTGATACTTTTACATCTTCCCTTTTCTAGCTCCAAACAAAGCTGTACCATTTCTCGGTCTGTTAATCCTCGTCCTTCCATATTGTTTGGCATGTTCTTTGTCTCCTTTATTGAATCATTTTTGATTGGTTAAAGTACTGTGAAAGAGCAGCTACGTTTAATTGATGTTGCTCTGCCATTTGTTCTAACTCTTCTTTTAAAGCTTGATCATTACAAAGAGAAGCACACCAGTTGATTGTTTTCCCTAAAATTTCTTCCGCTCTAATTTCATCTTCTATAAAGGAAAGTTCTTTCATTGTAAGCTGTTTCAAATTGCCTCACCTCCAAAAATTCCACCCTTTTCTAAATTAGTATTGATTACTGTAAAAGCTTTTATCCAATTGGATACAATTTCTTACATAAGTGTTTTGCCAGGAGTAAATAGTAAGAATGAAAAAGTGAGGGGGAATTAATAGGTGAATTATATTAAAGCCTTTTTGATAAAAGCAGTTGCTACCTTCTTGTTATTGATGTTGATTTTAGGTTTATTTTTTCAATATTCAATTGGGGATGTATTTATTTTAACGTTAATCATTGGCGTTGTTTCCTTTATTCTTGGTGACCTTATTTTATTACCAAGAACTACGAACATAACAGCGTCCATTTCTGATTTTGCCATCGCCATGCTTATTACTTGGTTTTACTTAGCAAACATTACCCTGTCAACAACAAATGTATTTTTAGCATCATTGCTATCCGCTATCGGTGTTGCTTTATTCGAAATGTTTTTCCATCGATATTTATTGATTCATACTCTTCATGAAAAAGAAGAGTTCGGAAGAATAGGTAACTTACGATATCATACAGAAGTATCAGAAGAGATCATACCAGACCGAAAAAAATTTAGAGACGATGAATAAATATTAAAAAATCAAAGTAGTCACTGTCAAAATAACGGGTTTTAGTTGTTGAGTGCAAAATTAAAAATAGTAAAACAAAAGGGAGTTCAATTCGCATATGAATTGGACTCCCTTTATTTGCTGATATATCAATACTTAATCGTATTTAATACTTTAAATAGCATTACAGATAGCACCATAATTAACAAGAGGCTGCTGACTAACAGACAATGTGCTGAATTTACGTTAAACTTGATGCTTATTTAACATACTAAACATCCTTTATGCAAAAGCACTAATTGAAAGGGATTTGGTATTTTATGTTAAAATAATCATTAAAGATACTTTTTAGGAGAGTGAAAAAATATGCCGATGGAGCAGGAAACAATGGGTATGTTAATTGGCGGTTTTTTAATCATAATGGGAATAACTTTCATTGTTGTATTACTATTGTTATTTTCCAAAAAACGGAAATCGTATAGAATGGCTTATGGATTGGTCATTGGGAATTTAGTATTTTTTAGTTGGGCAGTTAGTCAAGCATTAAATGCAATCAGCTTTGATGTAAACCATCCAATGGCTTCTGAAGAAATATCTTTGCGTCTCGGTATCGCAGGTTTTCTTTGGGCTATCAGTATGTTATTTTTAGTGCTTGGTTTAATAAAATTCTCGTTTTCCAAAAAAACGAATGTAGAAGCATCGCATAAACTACAAATATAATGCCCAAAAATGCATCGGTCAGAAACCGATGCATTTTTATGTGCTATTTACTTTGCTAAAAGTGTTTCTATTTTTATACCAATTACATTGTTATTTGTAATGTTTTTTTAAGTTTTGTACTTCTGAACCGAACCCGTTACCGTCAAAGGTGCCTTCTTATTTTTCAGTATCTTGACCCGAACTATTCGTTATACTTTTACCGTTTATCACCACTTGAAAATCACCGGTTCCTCCTCCACCCGAACCTGATGTTGACCTTTCAACACTTTTAGGTGAGATAGAATACGAATCACCAAAATTCACAACACCTCCGCTAACACTTTCTATCGTTACATTTTTAATGAAACATGGCATTATTTTTACTCCTTATCATTAAGACCTTGTTTCATACTATGTATGGAATGTCCTTTGTTGTGGACACGTCCCTAAAAAATAGAATATTGGCCAAATATCCTTTATATGAAGCTATCAATATGACTATTTCTTAAACTCACACCTAAACAGATAAACGGTTCGATATTGTCTCAACTCTCCTTTATGCTGATCAATATCAACATAAAAATCTGGAGAAAATGCTCGCATCTCATTTTTAGCATCAGCATAGCTGATGCTTGCTAGCACCATTTCATCTTGAACCGGAATAGTTTCTAATGGGTTTGTACCCCAAACAGCTCTTACATTTTCTATCAATTCTGGACTCCCACTTTTACATACATTAGAAATATTACCATATTCAAGATATTTTGTTTATGAAATTTTTAGAACTTCTCAAGTAAGGAAGAGGTCACATTATTGCTCTTTTTCTGGGGAAAGGAGCATATTTTTTAATGCTTTTCCATATAGACCCAATGGAACACGATCCTCACTAATATAGTGGAAGATGGACATTCCGTTTTCTAACGCAAGAATTGTCCATGCTATTTCTACAGATGAAAGAGTTATCTCGTGATTCTCTTTCGCCATTAATATCTCAATAGATTTAGATATTTGCCCTACTGATTTCGTAATCATTTCAGACCATTGCTTTCTAGCTGATTCGTTTCGCATCGCATATAGAAGAAATTCCATATTAAGCATACTCCACGTTCTATTTTCCTCTTTCACCATATGAAAGTACTCTTCCATTTGATCAATAATTTCTGAAAGTGAATATTGTTGTTCTATTAATTGATGAACGTTTTTAATATGCAATTCCATTTGTCGTTCCAATAAAGCCAAAAATAAATCTTCTTTTGAATCAAAATGACCATAAACTGCACCCTTACTGAATCCAGCATGTTCTGCAATTTTTTCAACAGAGGAACCGTGAAATCCAAACTCAGCAAAGATTTCAACAGCTGATTCCAAAAGTAATTTCCGTGTTTCCTCTTTTCGCTCCTTTTGAGTTAATCTTTGTCTAACCATTCTCCATCCCCCTTTTTCTTGACAATCATACCATCTAGAATTAATATACCATGTAGTATTTATATTCTATTTAGTATCTAAAAGTTTCACAATAGCTTTTTAAAATATGGCTCTTTTGTAATAGATTGTTGTTTTTAATATCTTAATTTAAATAAATCAACCATTAAGATCACTTCTTAAAAAGCAACAAAGCTTGCGAAAACAGCCTAAAATATACAAATGACTTTCTATTAAATAAAAGGGGAAGAGAAAATGATGGGCGAGGAAGAAAATCAGCAAAAACCTTTGTCAAAAATATTGGCACAAACGATAAAAACAGGCATTATTAAATCTAATCTGATTCCGATGTTTGCCGGATTAACATTGTCTTTATATACCTATCAAATAAGCATTTTTGAGAAATTGCCAGATATCATTTTGGCTTTAATCGGCTCTATCTTAGTAATTGGGGCAGCAGGAGCTTTCAATAATCTTTATGACCGAGACATAGATTCTATCATGCACAGAACGAAAAACAGACCTACTGTAACGGGAGAGATAAAACCTAAAGTGGTACTGTGGATCGGTATCCTCATGACTTTTTTCGGAATAATAGCACTTGCATTTACAACACCTTTAGCTGCATTTCTAGGATTCCTAGGTTTATTTTTTTATATCTTCCCATATACAATTTGGAGTAAAAGAAGAACAGTTTACAATACAGAGATTGGGAGTATATCAGGTGCAATGCCTCCTCTTATTGGATGGGCTGCTATTTATCCAGACATTTCGCATCCTGCTATTGTTGGATTGTTTATCATCACTGTTATTTGGCAAATGCCGCATTTCTATGCCATCGCAATAAGGAAACATGATGAATATAAGGCTGCAAATGTACCGATGCTACCGGTTGTAAAGGGAGTTAAGAGAACCTATTTACAAACTAATCTTTATTTAATTGTATTAATTGGTATAAGTTTTCTTTTTCATTCATTAAGCACTGGTCTTATGTTAGTAGCACTTCTTTTAAGTGTTGCATGGCTTGTTTTAAGTGTTTTCGGTTATAAAAGGATGGATTCAGAGAGATGGGCAAAATCAATGTTTATTTATTCTTTAGTCCATATGACGATTCTCTTTTCAACTGTTATTATCTATTCTCTTATGGGTATCTTTTTTAATCTATAAAAATAGCTTTATGGAATAAATGAAATATTGGTAAGGCCATCAATTGGAAGTATAAATATACCTTCAATAGATGGCCTTATATTTTTTACATATATGTATAACTAGTAACACTCCAATGCTTTGAGCTTTTCATTTTCTGTCCGTTCCATCCCCTTTTTATAAGTTCTTTTGCAAGTAATAGATTAAAAAAGCCATGGCCTACAACGACAACCGAATGATATTCTTCAGCATATTCGATTAATTGACCAGCTGCTTGCTTCGCTCTTTCCTTTGCACTCTCATACGATTCACAGCTATTCGAATAGCCGCAAAACCACAGACATCTTAAAATGCCAGACCAAACTTGAGGTTTTAGTTTTATATTCCCTAATTTTGATGAAGGTATAGGCAATTCTACTTCCCTGAATAAGGTATCTGTCATAATATGGACATTATTTCGTAATATTTTGGCTGACTCTATCGATCTTTTTAAATCACTAGTTATAACAACTTTAGCATGAGCCACCTTTTTAAGAGTAGAAGGTGGAAGTTCTTTTTCTTCGACAACCCCACTTAAATTATAGTTATTAACCCATTTTTTAAACTCTTCGCAATTTTTCTTTTTGTTTCCATTCAACACTGACTTGCCATGTCTAATGAGCGATATTTCTATTTTCAACTACTATCCCCCCTCTTTTTCACAGGTACCTTTTTCCATTTTAACACTTGCTTTTAGTACTTAGTACTAATTATAGACAAAAAAATGGCATAGAATGAATAGGATATTCATTTACTACTATATATAGTTAAAGAGAAATTAGTAGCTATTAGATAATTTTCCGCCAAAATAAAAAGCTCAGTGTTTTTATTATCCACTGAACTTTCTATAGAATGATGGACATTCCTGGTGCATCCTGCTCTCTTTCCTCAAAACCTAATTTTTTGTAAAAATGTTGTTTTCCTTTTGCTGAGAAAAGCTGGATTGATTGGATTCCAGATTCTTTACATTTTTTAAGAAGATGCTCGATCACTTGTTTACCTAATCCTTGATTTTGATAAGTTGGATCTACCATGACATCACATATTAATGCCTGATACACACCATCTGATATCATTCTACCAAATGCAATCAATTTTTCTTGATCATAAATTGATATATGAAACCAGCTGTTCTTAGCAGCTTGGTACAATTGTTCTCTTGTATATGTCCCTTTTTTGCTTTTTATTAATCCACTCGCTTCATGCAACTGAACAAATTGTTAAAAAGAAGGAAGTTCATTTGAATACGTATAATTCATTTTTTTCACCTTCTAAATAATCATGTATTTCTATGTATCTATACATATATTTATACAGTAAGTTGAATAAAAATTCAATCGGAATTTTCACTTTTTTTATATACAAACAAAAAAAGACGAGTTTCCCCGTCTCAATTACCATTAACTAAATTATTTATCGCCGTCCCCATCATCTTCACTTTCTAATAAAGGTCTTCTTCCCCACAACATTCCCCATGGATCTCTTCTTCTTTCATGACGGTCATCATCATGATCATGGTCATGTTTTTTTTCAGTAATGATTTTTACTTCTTTAGCATGAATAACTAAATTGTCTACTCTTATTACTTGTTCTTTTTTTGACTTAGACATTTTCCTCTCCCCATTCTTATTAAAATCGTTACATTCTATTCAAGTATGGGTAATAGGGTATAGGCTAATGTCAGTGTTTCTAGGTATTCATTTAACTTTTGCTCTTTAAGAAAGTGTTCCAACGGTATATACTTCTTTCTCTTGTTTAATGGAGTCGATCACACCTTGACTAATTTCATCATGACTCAGCCACCTTTGACTACGGCCTTCCCTTATATATCCTAATTGAACTTGATGGTATGTACATAACTCAGATAGATGTAAATTCTTTTTTATTTCTGGTAAATTAGCTTTGCTACCTAAGACGTGATATACATGAAAAGGATGTTCTTCCTCCTCTACCATATTGATAAGTGTTTGCAGTGCCCGAGGTGCAGTCGAGTGAATCCACGAAACAATTAACTTAATGTGACTGTTTTTTCCTAAAAGGCTGTGAATGCTTTCTACGAATTGTTCGTCATTCGTGTAATCGGCATAGATAGGAATGATTTGGCTATAGGAATCTGCTTGTCTAAGGAGACGGTTCATCTTTTCTACACTTCTTCCTATAACATATACACGATAATGCTGTTGTGCGAGCCAAATAGAAACCTGTGATAACATGCCAGAGCCTCCGACAACAAGTGCACACTTCATCTTTATCCTCACCACTTTATGTTATTATTTACAATATTCATTAGCGACAGACTTAACTCGTTTAATCCCTTCCCATAGGTTTCCTGGACCATCATATACTAACGTAATCGGACCATAATAACGATGCTCTGCCACTATGTCTAGTGAATGACGAAACTCATCTTCATCGATTATTCCATTTTGGTCATAATTTGCTTTTGCATGTACTGACTCAGCATATGGCATTAGATGCTTTATCGAATCGTATTTCACATCTTTGTTAAAATTACCAAAATCCACTGTAAGTCCCAACTGATTGTCAGATAATAATTCAATACAGTTTTCCTTAGTAGAAGAAAGCGGTTTGAAATTTTCGGTTACAACTTTAACTCGTTTTGGTAAAGCGTATGCCACTAATTCTTTTAAGCTCTCCTTTGAACGGTTTAATGCTTGTTTATCTGTTGGAGGTGCTTCCCCAGCAATGACTCGAATGCTTTTAGCACCAACGACTGAAGCAATATCAATCCAATTTTTAATATATTCTATATCAGCTTTGCGTCTATGTTCATCAGATGAACTGATATCACCATAATCGACTAGTAAACAATGAAAATTCAAACCTGCCTTTTCAAATGAATGTTTCAACTGCAACAAGTAATTATTCTCAAGACTTGGAAAATGAAAATGACAAACTTCTAATGATTGGAATTGTTCTTTGACCAAAATAGCTGGTAATTCAAGTAATGTGATATTTTCCGGTTGTTGTTCAATCTTCGTTACATGCGTTTTTTCATTTTCATCCCAATATGTCCATCTTAACGATCCAAGTTCTCGATGAAGACTCCAAGTTGTGAGTGATAAATGCGGCATCGCCTAACTCCTCCTTATGGTTTCTCACTTATTCATATACATTCACCGTGAGAGTACTGTCTTCCTGCTATTTAGACAACCCGTTTAGAGGAGCTTTTTAAACTATTGGGCAAAACTCGTGTAAATTAACCTTCTTCTGTATCACGATAAATATATTTTTCATACACAACTTGAAATCCGTACATTACGATTGATTTCACTAAAAATAATAGTGAAAGCTGAAATTTAGTTAATCTAACGAGAGACACATATCCAATTTTTTTGAACCAATCTATTGTAAAATACGTAAAAAAAGCGTCGACCACAATGTTAATGAACATGTATAAATTAAACTTTCCAAAAGTATATTTCAGGATCCAAAGTGATCCTACTAGAAAAGGTCCAAAAATTAATGGCAGCTCACCTATCACATTCGGTCTTACGGATAATGGAAACCACCACCATTTTTTCTTTTCACCTAAATAGCCTTCAGCGGTAACATATAAACTCATAAATAGTGCACCAGGAAGAAATCTTTTAAATGTTTTAGCAGTTAATAGTGGAACAGACAGCCAAGGCAAGAGAGTCATTAAAATCATAAAGAGCTTTGTGTTCCTCATTTTTCCAGACATCCTTCTTATTTTAGTCATATCAATAATTTTTCCAAGTTTGGGATCTATTATGTGAATTCTCGTTATAAATAAGACAACGTTATCAAAAATTCATTTCTGTCCCTTCTTCGTCATAGATATAAAAACAATGACCTTTTTCGTCCCCTGCTGCTTTAAGTGTACGAACATTGCTTACTTAATTTATAAAAATAAAGGACGGAATGATTACTTTTTAACAATTTGAATAAAAAGAGAATAAATAATAGAGGTGGGGAAAATGACAACCAATTTGATACCTGTTTGGGATGAGCATTTATTTTGGTTAGAGGTTCTACAAGATCATGCTTATTTTGTAAGGGACCATCTATCTGTGAGTGAGGCTGAATATGTAAATACCGCACAGCAGTATATTCAATTGTTTGGTGAACTCATTTCCATGTTAAACTCGATTCCAAGAACAGTTCAACATAAGTCTGAGGGCTTGCAATTTTACTTTGTCTACACACTGAAACGTCGAGTATCTAATTACTCGACGTTTTTATGTTAATTCTTATTACTTTATTATGAAAATTTCTGTTGAAACGCGCTTATCGCATCGTATTCATTTTCCAACAGTCTTGGAAGTCTAATAAATATCGGCATTAGCTCACGATATGCAGCTGTTGCTTCTTTATTTGGTTGATGTGAATGAATAGACCCAACCATTTTTTCTACTTCACTTAATGAATCTATTTCACCTAAGCCGTACATACCTAAAACAATAGCCCCTAAACATGAACTTTCAAAGCTTTCAGGTATCGTTACCTCTTGATCAAATACATCTGCAAGCATTTGTCTCCAAAGTATAGACCTTGCAAACCCGCCAGTTGCTTGAACACGTGTCGGTGTTCCAATCAATTCTTCAAGAGCTAAAAGCACACTATAAAGATTTAACATTACACCCTCAAGGACAGCGCGAATCATATGTTCCTTTTTATGGTGCATACCCAGGCCAAAGAAAGAACCTCGAGCATTTGCATTCCATAAAGGTGCTCTTTCTCCTGCCAAATACGGATGGAATAGTAGTCCATTTGATCCTGGTGGTACTGTTGCGGCTATTTTTGTTAACACCTCATAAGGATCAATTCCTAATCTTTTGGCTGTCTCAACTTCAGCATTTGCTAATTCATCTCGAACCCATCGGAAAATCATTCCACCATTGTTTACAGGTCCACCAATGACCCAATGCTTATCTGTTAGTGCATAACAAAAAATCCGGCCCTTGGGATCTGTCACTGGTCGATCGGTGACTGCTCGAATTGCACCACTTGTCCCAATTGTCACGGCAACAACACCTGGTTCAATGGCATTTACACCAAGGTTGGAAAGAACTCCATCACTTGCGCCAACTACGAAAGGAGTATTTTCTGGAAGTCCTGTCAATTTAGCGAATTCAGAAGATAACCCCTTTATCGTATCTGTTGTACTAACAGGTTTTGATAGCTGACCTTTCGTTACGCCTGCAACCATTAGTGCTTCTTCATCCCAATCTAAATTCTCTAAATTAAACATACCTGTTGCAGATGCAATAGAATAGTCAATAACATATTCGCCAAATAAACGGTAAAACACATATTCTTTTATTGAGATAAATTTATTTTGCGGTTGTAGTAATTCACTTTGCTCATTTTTTAACCATAATAATTTGACTAAAGGTGACATCGGATGAATCGGTGTACCTGTACGCAAATAAATTTCATGACCATTGTATTCATTTTTTAGTTTTTCCGCATATTCCGCACTTCTGTTATCAGCCCATGTAATCGAACGAGTAAGTGGAGTTCCTTCTCCATCCATCACGATTAAGCTATGCATTGCTGAACTAAACGATACAAATTGAATCTTATCACCAGAAACATTCGCCTCTAGCAAACTATTTTTCATCACCGTTAATACAGCTTGAAAAATTTCTTCTGGGTCCTGCTCAGCCGTTGCTGGTGTTGGTGTATATAGAGGGTACTCTACACCAAAGCGACTGATCGCTTTCCCTTCTTTGTTAAAAATAACAGCTTTTGTACTTGTTGTTCCGATATCGACACCCATCATATACTTACTCATGACGATTCCTCCTAAAATGAGAGAAAAGGGAAAACCCTAATAGGTTGTCCCTCTTCCGAAATTATGCAATAAAGATACCTAAAATTAATGCAACTCCGACACCAACTAAACCGATAATCGTTTCCATCACAGTCCATGATTTCAATGTGTCTTTTACACTTAATCCAAAGTAACGACCAACTAACCAGAAGCCTGAATCGTTTACATGTGATAGAACAGTTGCACCTGAAGCGATTGCAATAACGAGTAAACCTAAAACTGGTCCTTCCAGACCTAAAATCTCAATAAGTGGAGCCATTAACCCTGCAGCTGTTACCATTGATACTGTTGCAGAACCTTGCGCAACACGTACAGCTGCTGCAATTAAAAACGCTAACAAAATTGGTGGTAGTGGAGAGCCTGCCATCATTTCACCAAGTACTTCACCTACACCTGAGTCAATTAAAATCTGCTTAAATACACCACCAGCACCTGTAACTAAAATAATGATCCCTGCTGGCTCTAAAGCTTTCGTAGCAATATCTTGTACTTCTTGACGAGAATATCCGCGTTTCGTACCTAAGAAAATAAATGTTAAAATTGTTGCAATCGTTAGTGCCACAAATGGGTGACCTAAGAATGTTAAAATTTGACGAACGATATTTCCATCTTCTAATAATACACCTGAAACCGTGTTCAGTAAAATCAATACTAACGGAATCATGATTAATGATGCGATTAATTTAAAGCTTGGTAATTCTTTATCATACTCTATTTCTTCAAGATTCATATAATCTGGTACAACAACATGTAATTTTTTCGAGATATATTTTGCAAATAGTGGTCCTGCTAAAATCATTGCTGGTACACCGGCAATTGCCCCGAATAAAATAACCCAACCAAGATCTGCTCCAATTAAATCAGCAACCGCAATTGGACCAGGTGTTGGCGGTATAAAGCTGTGAGTGACTGCTAATCCCGCTAATAAAGGAATTCCATAATATAAAAGAGATTTTCCTGTTTTCTTTGCTAACCCATAAACAATTGGTACTAAAATAATAAATCCAACATCAAAGAATACCGGGATGGCAACAAGGAAACCTGTTACACCTAATGCCCATTGTGATTTATCTTCACCAAACTTTTTCACAAGAGTTTGGGCAAGACGCTCAGCTCCACCTGAAACCTCAAGCATTTGTCCAAACATAGCCCCTAAACCGACGACAACAGCTACGAACCCGAGGGTTCCGCCCATTCCATTTTGCATCGAAGTAACAACGTCATTTAAAGGCATACCTGCTAAAATACCTACAATTAAACTCACTAATAAAAGCGCAACAAACGCATGTAATTTTGTACGAATGACTAAAAATAAAAGAAGAAAAATGCCTGCTAACGCAACTAAAATTAACATTTGATCTGACATATCTGTTCACTACCTTTCTATGGTGTAACAAGTTCTATTTACTATAGCTTTTCTTTTTCCAACTAATTTTATTTTCTTTCTACAGCATGGCCGCCAAATTCATTACGCAATGCCGCCACTACTTTTCCTGTAAAAGTATCATCTTCTAATGAGCGATATCGCATCATTAAAGCCATTGTGATGACTGGAGCAGCAGTTTGAAGATCTAAAGCTGTTTCAACTGTCCATTTGCCTTCACCAGATGAATGCATAATACCTTTGATACCATCTAGCTTTTCATCCTTAGAGAATGCGTTTTCAGTTAACTCCATTAACCACGAACGGATCACTGACCCATTATTCCAAACTCTTGCAACTTTTTCATAATCGTACTCAAAAGGACTTTTCTCAAGTAAATCAAAGCCTTCAGCAATCGCTTGCATCATTCCGTATTCAATTCCGTTATGAACCATTTTTAGAAAATGGCCGCTACCAGCTTTTCCAGAATATAGGTAACCGTTTTCAACAGTGATATCTTGGAAGATAGGTTCGATTTCTTTAAAAACCTCTTCATTTCCACCGATCATTGTACAAGCTCCATTTCGAGCACCATCTACTCCGCCGCTTGTTCCACAGTCAAAAAAGTAAATTCCTTTTGATTCACATATTTCATTTCGTTTCAATGAATCTTTATAATGAGCGTTTCCACCGTCTATCATTCGATCTCCCTCTTCTAAAAGTGGGAGCAATTGTTCAAAAACAGATTGTGTTGCATCTCCTGCAGGAACCATTAGCCAAACTGTTCTTGGTTTTGATAGTTTACTAACAAGCTGTTCAATCGAATCAGCCGTTTTCACTCCCATAGAAGAAATTTTTTTCATAGATTCTTGATTTACATCAAAGGCTACGACATCATACTCTTTATCTACTAAATTAAGAGATAATTGATATCCCATTTTTCCTAAGCCTATCATTCCTATTTGCATGTCTTATCATCCTATCTATTTGCGGAATAAATTTTCTTGATAGTTCTATTATAAGAAAAAAATTTCTTTTTGCAAGCGTATCCAGAAAAATATTTTTTCTTTCTTTGAAATTTAGTATAATAAAAGAAAGCCCTATCAGGAGTGAAGCATAATGAAAAAGTCCCAAGATCCTTGTCTAGTCACGATTCGAAAGCTTTATCCAAAGTTTAGTGTGACGGAAAGAAAAATTGCCGATTATATTTTAAAAAATCCTAATAAGATTATTCATTCTTCCATTAATCAATTAGCTGAGGATTTAGAAGTCGCTGATTCAACTGTTTTTCGTTTTTGCAAACGAGTAGGCTATAAGGGTTATCAGGCCATGAAGATAGCACTAGCGTCAGAGGTCGTCTCCCCTCTTCAGGATATTCATGAAAAAGTGAGTGAGGGTGATAGTGTAGATACGATTGCTTCAAAAGTCGTTCGTTCAAATATGAAAACGCTCGAAGATACGCTTTCGGTCTTAAATGAAGAGCAGATACAATCAGCAGTGGATAGTCTAATTGGTGCCAATACGATTGAGTTCTTCGGAAGTGGCGGTTCGAGTATTATTGCACTTGATGCCTATCATAAGTTAATACGGACAGGCTTAAAAGTGCATGCTGTCATTGATACTCATTTCCAACTCATGGCTGCATCACAAATGACGGAAAAGGATTGTGCCGTTTTTATCTCCCACTCAGGATCATCAAAAGATATCCTTCACATTTTAAATATCGTGAAATCAACCGGTGCAAAAATGATTGCGATCACAAACTATGCCAAATCACCACTAAGCGGTGCGGTCGATATTCCTTTATTTACTGTATCAGATGAAACAGAATATCGTTCAGAGGCATTGTCATCACGAATTGCACAATTAACGTTAATTGACGTTCTTTATGTGAATATCTTGATGAAGCGAGGCAAGGAAGGTAAGGAAGCGTTGAATAAAATGAGGGAAGCAATCTTAGTTAAAAGAATTTAAACGAAAAACAGAGACGATTAAAAGGATCATCTCTGTTTTTTTATTTTTTGTAATAAAGAAGTAAGCTCATTCACTAATTCGTGAAATTTTTTAAGTGAATTTTCAATAGGCTCAGATGATGTTAAGTCTACACCTGTTTTCTTTAATAATCCTAAAGGATAATCAGAGCTTCCGCTTTTCAAGAATTCTAGATATGAAGTAAGTGTATCTTGGTCACCTTCAAGAATTTTGGTTGCGATATGGATCGCTGAAGCAAATCCTGTTGCATACTTATACACATAAAATGGGCGATAAAAATGAGGAATTCTTGCCCAACCGTATTTTACCTCTTCATCGAACACAACTTCATCACCATAATACTCTCTAAACAACGTTTCATATGTTTCATTAAATACATCAACATTTAACGGACGACCTTGTTCAGCTAATTCATGTGTTTTCATTTCAAACTCTGCAAACATAACTTGTGTAAAGAATGTTCCTTTAAACTGATCAATAAAATGATTGACTAAATGCTTTCTTATTTCAACATTTGTTTCGGTATTTAATAAATAGTTGATCAACAGAACTTCATTGACTGTTGATGCTACCTCAGCCACAAAAATACTATATCTGGCCGTGATTTGCGGCTGATGAAGAGAGCTTAATTTACTATGTACGCCATGGCCACATTCATGTGCTAATGTAAACAAGCTATCAAGATCATCTTGATGATTCAAAAGAATAAACGGATGAACGCCATATACGCCTAAATTATATGCACCTGATCGCTTACCAGGTGTTTCTCTTACATCCAGGTAACGTGATTGTTTA
The DNA here is from genome assembly GCA_035645575.1 of Metabacillus sp. GTDB lineage: Bacteria > Bacillota > Bacilli > Bacillales > Bacillaceae > Metabacillus. The sequence continues at coordinate 2,226 of DASQMK010000006.1, read as the reverse complement.
AATTCCTTGAGTGTATTGATATAATCCTCACCTAATGGAGACAGCGCTTTGCACATGATATCATACGCTTCCTCATATGAAATCACTTGCTTCACACCGCTTACAAGCGGAACACTCATATCATATTGTCTTAATTCATCAACCTTCAATGTTTGTTTACGAAGTGTTGAATACTGATGCAAGGATGATAAATTTTCTTTTGTAGACTTTATAAGGTTTACATATACCTCTTTTGGGACATTATCACCGAATAATGCTTTTTCTAATGCAGATGGGTATTGACGAAGCCTTGCCAGTGTTACATTATTTTTGATCGCAGCTGAAAGTGTTGAGGCGATAGAATTTTTCAAATGAATATATGGTTGATAATATGCTTTGTATGCTTCTTTCCGCTTGTTGCGATTCTCATCTTCTATTAACTTTGTATACATTCCTCTTGTTAACTCGACTTTTTCACCATTGTCAGTTGTAACTTCTCCGAACTTTATATCAGCATTGTTCAGCATACCGAATGTGTTGCTTGGAGCTGAAAGTGCTTCACTTAGTTTTGAGACAATTTCTTCTTGTTCTTTACTTAACACATGTTTTTTATAGCGAAAAGCTTCCCATAAATCTTGTTCAAAATAATCGAGCTTTTGCTCTGATGCGATATATTCTTTCAATGTATCTTCTTGTAAGCTTAAAAGAAACGGCATAAAAAACGAAGTTGAAGAACCAACCTTTACACTTAATTGTTTTGCTTGGTCTAATAGTGATTGAGAACTTGTTTGCCTTGTATCTTCATCTACTTTAAGCATGGCATATGCATACAATTTATTAAAAGTATAGGATAATTCTTCCTGTTGCTTTAAAAAAGAATATAGTGAAGGACCGTCACTGATCTTTCCATCAAAGTTTTTTAATTCCTCCGCTTTTTGGGAAATGGATTGATAATCTTTATCCCATTCGTCTATGTTTGAATACAGATCAGAAAGATCCCATTTTTCGTGGTCTGGTACTTCTTCTCTTGATTTATATGTAGTTGTCATTACCTTCTCCCCTTTCTTAAAATACGAACAACAGGCAGCATTAACAGTGTCTCATATAAAACCTGTTCCTTACACTATATTCGATAAAAATTCCTTATAGCCTTCTTTGTAAGCTAATTTGCTTATGAATCATGGATAATTTTATGAATTAGAAAAGGGAAATCGCTTTCAAAAATAGATAGACAACAATCTTTTTCCTCATTAAAATAAAATAGATAACTTTGGAAAGCAGGGATACGCGTATGATGAAAGATTGGAAAAAGATTTTGCTGTTAGCTATTCCTTCGATCGCGTCGTTTGCTTCCATGACGCTGACAGGAACGATCAACCTCATTATGGTTGGGCAATTGGGTGCACTCGCAATTGCCATTGTCGGAGTTTCCAACATTATTATGTATAATGCTTGGGCCATTTTTTCCGGAATTGGTCATACCGTCAATTATTTAGTTGCACAAAATTACGGTTCTAATCAGATGAAAAAAGGAGTCGAACGGACTTATATCGCTTTTTATTTATGTATGATTGCAAGTATCTTAATCCTTCTTGTAGGACTTTTGTTTCCCGGAGACATTTTTCGAGTGATGGGAAGTTCTACTGAAATGATTGTTGAAGGTGAAGGCTATTTACAAATTCGTTTTTTTGCAATGATTTTTTCCATTTTTGTCTTTGTATTCCATGGCTTTTTACGTGGGATTGGTGATACACGAACACCTATGATCAGTGCGATTATTGGAAATCTTATCATGATTTTCCTTACCTATGGGTTAACCTATGGTAATCTTGGAATGCCTGATTTAGGATTAAAAGGTGCAGGGATTGCCTTTTTAACCGGAGAGATTGTGACGTTTCTCATTTGTACATATGTTTATTTTATTAAACTTCACACTAAATTCGAAACCCGAACTATCGTCCCATTTAACCGCTTAGAATCTGCCCTTATCTTTAAAGAAAGCTCTAAACTTGGATTCCAGGAGTTTTCAATGAGTATGGCTATGTTTGTGTTTACCGCATTTGTCACAAGATTAGGAACCCATGCTCTTGCAGCGAATGAAGTGGCACTAAGTGTCATGAGCCTTGGCTTTATGCCTGCATTTGCTTTTGGTTCAACCGCAACCATTTTAGTTGGTCAGGAAATTGGAAAAGGCCGGCCATTGGAAGGAAGAAAGGCAGGGACGAATACAGCAATTTTAGGAAGTAT
>DASQMK010000005.1:0-7208 GCA_035645575.1 Metabacillus sp. | reverse complement strand
TCCTTAAAAAATTGTGGAGGTAGACTGATAATTGATGTTTTCTCACTTTATTTAAAGATAAGTACTAGTTTCATTTTCAGACTTCCGAAATTGCAAAAAAAAATAAACAGTCACGACATTCTAAGTTCGCGACTGTTTATTTTGTCATTTTTTAAATATGCGATTTCTAAAGATAAGAGCTATCTGAGTCATTAACTCATGTAAAATCTAGATTAATTATAGGTCGATTTTGAAGTATTCTATCTTCCATTCTACTTAGTATTTTTAACAACTGAACATCCAGTTTTTCGATGTCAAACTTCTTATGGAAAAAGCTATATAAAGTAAGATCCCTTAATTTTAAAAACAATGGAATTGTTTGATAATCATCTATGCTAAGCTTATTTTCTGTCTCATAACCTTTTAGTAATTCCTTCATAAATACTTTTCCGTGTTCCTCAAAATCTGTTATTCCGCTCTGTTCTAAACTCCAAATATAATAATATAGTGGTATCGCTAAATCACTTGCGAACCAATGGTATGAACAATCGTCGAAATCGAATACATAAATTGATCCGTCATGTACATGGAAATTCCCATGGTGGATGTCAGAATGGATTAGACCATAATTATCGTTATGCTGTGGTAGTTGTACTAACCTATCCTTAAGGAACTTCTGTTGCTGGATGATTTCATTTGGAACATCCTTCTTATATTGTTCAATATTTAATAATTCTTCTTCATCCCATTCTAATCGTTTATGTATTTGTTTAGGTCGATAACTTTTCGTAAGTCTATGAAATTGGCCTATTGTTCTTCCCCATTCAAAAAATATCGACTCGTTAAATTCCTTGTCACTTATCTTCACTCTAATTCCTGGTGCTTTTTCAAATAAACAACAATAAAAATTTGAACCGCCTAAGCCTTTAACAGTTTCTATTAGGTTATCATTTATAGAAAATAATACATTTGGTATTTGAGCACCATTTTTTTGTAGGTATTCAACCCAAAGTAACTCTGATAAAAGCTGTTGCTTAGTACGATGAGACTCGTGTGTTATCCTTAGAATATAAGGAGTAGTATGACGATACACCTCGAAAACATAGTTCTCAGCATCACCTAGCTTTACAGCCGTCTCTTTATCAACGTTATAAAACTGTCCTGCTAGCTCAATGATTTCTTTTGAAAATATCTTTTCTACTGAAGCTTCCATCCCCATTACCTCCAGCTAATTAATTATTTACAACAAGTCCTCTAAGTAAATATGGTGCTGAATTTTCACTCTTTAATAAGCCTTTTCCTGCATTTGCTATATGTATATACTCTTCTGCTTCAAGAGGATCCATCCATGTTATCTCTTCAATTTCTTCTGGCATCGAAATCTTTACTTCACCACCAAGAATTTTTCCTCTGAAAGTAAAGAAAACAACATGATGTCCCTTTTCTTCAAACAATACTTCACTTACGGAAAAAATATGATCGATTTCTACATCAAAACCAGTTTCTTCCTTCACCTCTCGAATCGCCGCTTCTTCAAGAGTTTCTCCTAGTTCGACTGCACCCCCTGGAAGTGTGTAATATGAAGATGCATTTCCCTTATTTTTTACCATTAATACCTTATCACATTTTTCATCAAACAAAAGAACATATGTAACATCTACTCTTTTCACATTCGAAATCCTCCATTTAAAATCTTATATGATAAAAAAATCCCGACATAGTAAAATAAATCGGGATAAATAAATATTAAAGCTGCTTAATTTTTTCTTCGTACTTTGCTTGAATCAACTTTGTCACTTCTCCAGGTTTTCCATTTCCGATTGAACCTTTATCTTTAATCTCAATTATCGGTGTTATTTCCGACAAGGTAGCTGTTGTAAATACCTCATCACTGGATAATAAGAAGTCTACTGTCACTGATTTTTCTTCAACCTCTACTCCAAGTTCTTTTGCAATTTCGATAATCGTTAGTCTTGTGATGCCGTTCAATATGAGGTTATCTGCTGGAGAGGTATATAATTTTTTATTTTTATAGACAAATACATTCGAGACACTACCTTCTGTCACGATATCCCCTCTATGTAATATCGCTTCAAATGCACCCTGTTTATAAGCTTTATTTTTTGCTAGTACACTACCGAGTAAATTTAAGCTTTTAATATCACATTTTGTCCATCTCTCATCCTCGTGTAAAATCGCAGAAGCACCTTTCTCCATTATTTCAATAGGTCTTGTTGCTTCTTCAACATAAGCAATTAGTTGAGGCTTTAAGTCTTCTTTTTTATAAATATGACTTCTTGGTGCAGTACCTCTTGTTAATTGTGTATACACATAGCCATTTTCTACTGAATTATGCTCTAATAATTCCTCAAACATCGACTGCAGCTGCTCTAGACCCAAATCAGTGTCGATATCTATTTTTCTAGCACTCTCAATATATCGAATTAAATGTTCTTTCAATTTAAAATACTTTTTGTTATAAAATCGAATTACCTCATATACTCCGTCACCGAATTGATAGCCTCTATCATAAATAGATAGCTGAACATCTTTTTCATCAATAAACATATCATTCACTAAAAATTTCTTCATTTCTTACCACCACTTCTTTTCAATTGAATTTATTTAAGATAAAAGCACATCTTGGAAAAGAAATGTGCTAAACCTTTTTAAAATTAAAATTCTTCATATGTAGCAGGGTCCTGGTTATTGATTCTTCCATTAGGACGAGATAATGCTGAGATTAGAGCCATTTCATCCTCATTTAGATTAAAGTCAAAGATAGTTATATTTTCAAGCTGCCTTTCATGTGATGCAGATTTAGGAATTGAAATGGCACCTAGTTGATAATGCCAACGTAATATAACTTGTGTAACAGTCTTATTGTGAGCTTCTGCAATTTGCTTTAATGTGTTATTTTCAAGAACTTCATTTGCACGAGCTAATGGACTCCAAGACTGTGTTACAACACCGTGATCTTCATGCCACTTTCTCTGCTCTGCTTGATTAAAAAATGGATGTAACTCAATTTGATTCAAACTTGGCTTTACACCGGTTTCCTTTTCAAGACGCACAATATGTTCAGGTAGAAAATTACATACACCAATCGAACGAATTAAGCCTTGTTTTTTAGCATCTAATAGAGCTTGCCATGCATCAACATAGTGGTTTTGTTTAGGGTTAGGCCAATGAATCAGATATACATCATAATAATCCAAGTTCGCACGATATAAAGATTCTTGAATCGCAATCATCGCTTTATCATACTCTTGATATCTTCCCGGTAACTTAGAAGTGATGATTAATTCTTCTCTTGAAATAGAGCTTCGTCTAACCGCTTCACCAACTGTACCTTCGTTTTCATAATTATAAGCTGAATCAAGTAATCGATACCCTAGATGATCAATTGCATATTGGATTGATTCAACACCTTGATTCCCTTTTAAGTTATACGTACCTAATCCAACAACCGGTATAGTTAAACCATCATGTAACGTAATTTCAGGTACTGATTTGCCCATTTTAAATCCTCTCCCTTCTTCTATTAGATTACCATAAATTTGAAACACTTTCATAAATAAAGTCTAGCTCCACTTAAAATGATATAAATGGTCTAACTTAAATTACATGACATACTTATTATCATCAATTCTTTTAAAAGGAGGAGTTTATGTTCCATTCGCAAAAACCATATCTAATAACACGAAGTTTACAACCTGAAAATCAAGAAACACCTATTCAGTATATAGAAAAAGATATAATACCTAATTCCTTGTTTTATAGAAGAAATCATTTTTCTTACCCATTATTTTCCGGTTATTGGTTACCTATAACCGGATCTGTGGCTAGGCGACAATTATTTTCTATGCAAGACATTCTTCATTTTCCTCCAAAAACAATAAAGGTTGTGCTAGAATGTGCTGGCAACAAACGTGCTAGATTTGAACCTAAAGTTTATGGAGAGCAATGGGAAAACGGAGCAATTAGCCAAGGATATTGGAAAGGTGTTCCGCTCCAGTATCTGCTATCATTAGCTGGTATTAAAAATGATGCGAAGGAAATAGTTTTTGAAGGATTTGATGCAGGCAAAAGAAGTGACCTTGATAAAGAATACTCTTTTGCCAGGAGTTTACCTATCAACATTGCCTTACACCCTGATACAATTATAGCTTATGAATACAATCATAAACCGATTCCCTTTAAACATGGATACCCGCTGAGATTAATTGTTCCACAATGGTATGCAATGGCTTCTGTCAAATGGCTAAAACGAATTAGAGTAATAGACCATCTATTTCAGGGTCCCTTTCAATCAATTGATTATGTCTATTACCCTAACAAAAACGATAACAAAAGCTCCTTTCCTGTCACAACAATAAATGTTAATTCAACTATCCAAAAACCACTTAATATGGAAATCCTCCAGACAGGTGAACATAAAATAAAAGGAATTGCATGGACTGGAAAAGGCTATATCACAAATGTGAAAATTAGCACTGATAATGGAAAAACATGGTCTGATACACAGTTGGAAAGAAGTGATTACAAGGGCTATAGTTGGTACAATTGGTCATATAAATGGACCATACAATCAAAAGGTGAATATACAATTTTAACAAAGGCAACTGATTCATATCATCGAACTCAACCATTGACCGCTTTTTGGAATCGAAAAGGATATGGATATAATGCTGTTGATCAAGTTAAGGTAAAGGTTGAATAATATTGAGTAGAAAAAACAAACCAGTGTGCTCCGGTTGTATACCGAATCACACTGGCCATCTAGTCTTACATATATATCAACACTTCTAAGGAGGTAAAAGTAACCCTTTTAGGCTATATTTCCCTGTAAATCAGTAGCATTTGAAGCCCTCTATTTTTGAAATTTCATTTTAACCAAAAACAAAGCTACTTTTTTATATTCTCTAATGCCCTATACGCATTTGCTTCTCCTGAACCAAATAGAGCATCCTGTCCATTTTCTCCATAATCTAAAGCTGTTTGCTTAATACGCGCTGCTACTTGTGAAGGATTATATTCTGGGTGAGCAGCCTTAATTACTCCTGCAATTCCTGCTACTTGAGGAGCAGCCATAGATGTACCCGCGTTAAAAGCATACGGAGAGCCCAAGTAGGAAGGCCAAGTACTCAGGATTAAGTTACTTGGATCAGCATCTATAGCGTCATTGGTTTCTGAATATTTAGATCCATAATCACCACCAGGTGCTGCCACGTCAATCGCACTATTTCCATAATTAGAGTAGAATGCAAGTTGCTTATTTGACCATTTGGTTGAAGCAGATACATTAATGACTCCCGGTAGTTGGGCTGGTACTACGGTTGCAGGTACCTTCACACTCATACCATATGGTTCATAAAGTTTATTCAAAAATTCATTAACTTCGTTTTTATCATCTAAATTTAAACTTTCATTCCCACTAGCTGCCACTACTGTTACGTCATTCTTTATCGCGTACTGAATGGCTCTCTTCCAAAGGATCTTTTCAGCTACTTCCTTATAACTGTCACCATCTATTGTCCATTTTGTATTATGATAGAAACGAAGCGACATATTAATAACATCAACCTTATCATTTGTTGCTGAAATAATTCCATCTATGATCCAGGTCGGTAATCCCATCGCTTGTTCCGAATAAAGGACACGGTAGGCTCGAATTCCTAAATCTGGACCTACACCTTTTACTTTACCATTCGCCCCAATGATGCCTGCAACGTGTGTACCGTGACCATTACGGTCTTTTATATCAGCGGGATCACCCGTTTCAGACTCATCCATGCCTGCTGGGACAAGATTTCGTCCTCCAATTATATTATCCTTTAAATCCGGATGAGACTCATCAATCCCAGTATCAATCACCCCTACCACAGCTTTATGTATTTTATTTCCATCTTTATCTTTATATCCGCCTGTTTCTAAATCATATGATTTACCCTCATTAGTTACTCTTTGAATATCCCATTGGGAATCCCAATAATTTTCCGTTTCTTGCTGGCTGATGATACTTGACTCATAGTTATCGGAGGTAGCCCTTGGTTCATTTAACACTAGTAGAATTTCTTTATTGGCTGCTTCTATCGAAGAAATACTTTTTAAGTTTTGTAGAAAAGAAGCTTTGTCAGATTGAGCTTCAACTCCTCCAACTTCGGGAAGCACTTTCGTTACTATACCACCAGCTTTTTGTATTACTTCTTCATAATTATTGGGTAATTCATTTTTAAAAGCTATCGCGTACGTGTTATTCATCTTCTGATTTTCACTCTTAGCCTGGACAGGAGTACCACCAACAGATATTAACCCAGCTCCTAATGTAAACGAAAGCAAAGTATGTAAGAATTTTCTTTTCATAATCACCCTCCTAAATTTGGAAAATAGTTATCACATAATATCTTAATATATAGGAACACAAATTCCAAGTTTTTCTAATTCATCTTATACCTTTATTAAGTGAGTTAAATATAACAATCATATCGGAAATTTCCTTAGAAGGATTGAGAATAAGAGATGCATCAATTGAACTCAAAGGAAAAAGCAGCATGAAGCTGCCTTTTAATCATTATTAAGGTAACTCTCCCTAGAAGCTTCCTCCGGCTTAATAAAAGTAGAAATATGGGAAAGGGAATAGTCTTCTAAAAAAGAAGAATGGGAAACGGCGTCGACGAAAACGGCGAAATCTTCTTCTGCGAGGACGTCCGTAACCATCATAACCATAACCATTATCATAGCCATAGCCATTATCATAACCATAGCCAAATCTGTTTACTTCTTCTGCATCAACCTCTTCTGGAACTAACATTGTCAAACTTTCATCGTCCATATCTGTGATAATACCATTAAACTGTGATCCGTCGTTCGTTTCTCCCATAACGTGGTAGTTCATGTATTTTTGACAAAGCGATTTTATATCACCGTCCTTAGACTCATAAGCTCCCTGAACTTGTTGAGGCATTGGAACATTAGGTTGAAAAGCTCCTTGTACCTGTTGAGGCATTGGAACATTAGGTTGAAAAGCCCCTTGTACCTGTTGAGGCATTGGCATGTTGTTGTTATACACTAAATAACCCTCCTTTCATTACTACATTACTGTATTCACCCAGCTTGGGCTATGTTAATGAAAAAACCGATGCAATTTCAGATCATACCAGCTTCTTAGTTTGAGATGGTATTTCCAGCATGGCTTATTTTTGTTCATAATGATAAATATAAGATTT
>DASQMK010000004.1:0-2190 GCA_035645575.1 Metabacillus sp. | reverse complement strand
ATAAGAGGAATGCCAGGAGGATACGGAATAATAGCTTCTGCTGAATAGTAACCTATTGCTTCATCTAATTCCACTACCCTTTTTTTATATTTTTTCAGCTGTGAGAAGGGAATGTCTAAAGATTGGATACTTTCCCCTCCCTGTTCCAGTAACTTTAATTGTTCCCGTCTTTGAAGTTCAGGTCTTGCCATATCTAAGCTAATACTTTTAAACTTATTTAAGATATAAGTACTGTCAGCAAGTGGTAATATACATAAACAATGGTCAGAATTGGCTAACTCAACAAAGATATTATTTGCTTCAAGAAGCGCTTGTAACTGATAGCCTGATAATGTATCTGTCGATCTTATTGTTACCTTTAATGGATCACTTTGAACAAGCGGATCACTTGATTCAATAACCTCAATGCCATATAGAGTATTCATATATGCTTTGACCGTTTGGACTGATTCAATAATATCTTCTTGCTTCTTTTCTTCTATTATTTTCTTTAAATAGGCACGTGCTAAATCAAGAGAAGCCATAATCGGATACGATGGACTACTACTTTGAAGCATAGAAAGATAGGTCTCTATTGTTTCTTGATTAATATAGTCACTATTAAGATGTAGATACGACCCCATTGTCATTGCTGGTAAAGTTTTATGGGCTGAATGGATGACAATATCCGCACCAGCCTCTACTGCAGATACAGGAAACCTATCACCTATAATAAAATGAGCCCCATGTGCTTCATCAACAAGCACTGGAATTCCATGGTCATGTGCATATGTAATGATCTGTTTTAGATTAATGGATAGACCATAATAGTTCGGATTCGTTAAAATTAGTGCTTTTGCATTTGGGAAGAGATTTATCGCCTTTTTTATCGTATCAAATTCAATATAACTAGGAACACGATACTCTGCATCTAATTTTGGTGTTAAAAAGATTGGTTTAACTCCAGCAAGCTGTAATCCATTCATAATGGATTTATGGGAATTTCGCTGAACAAGCACCTCATCTCCTTCCTGGCAGGTTGATAAAATCATTGCCAGATTGCCAACTGTTGAGCCATTTACTAAAAAATATGAGCTTCTTACTCCATATAACTTTGCTGTAAGCTGTTGTGCTTTTAGGATGACATCCTGTGGGTGGTGTAAATCATCCAACCCTGTTAATTCTGTCACATCTACATGTAAAATATCTTTATAGAGATGTTTTGCTTCTTTTAAAAAAACTGCCCCATTTTTATGACCTGGTACATGTAAAGACAAGGGATCCTCTTTAGCATGTTTTAATAAAGCAGAATAAAGAGGCGTTTCCATCATGAAATCAACGTCCTTTTTTATAGTTAAAACCATTATAACAATATCTAACTTACCTGAATATATATAGATTCTTTACATAGCACAAACAATGATGCATTTTAATAGATTTACTACTTTTTGTAAGACCAGGTAGTATTTTTGATATATTAAGAGTATCCTTTTTTATCATATAAATAAAATAAAAAAAGACTGATAATAATCAGCCTCAGGATTTATGAATAAAGTGGTGAGTTTTTAACTCTTCTTAGCTTTTCTAAGTAATATTGGTATTTAGGATCAGATGTTTGCGTACTAGTCATTTCTTTCTCACATTCTATACAAATAAAACTTGTATAAAGATGAATTCCTGTATCTTTCTTCTTATCGCAAATAATACACGTTTCCCCAAGAGACTTTTGCGTGCTATTTGAATTCAAAATCTCCACCTCCATACTTTTATTCTTACCAAAAAGTATTATTGTATACACAATTTTGAATTTAGATAAATTAATTTCAATTACAATATGCCTCAGTTATTAATTCGTGCTTGTTTATCCTATTTATATGTAACATCTAAATAATTTCCTTGTTGGTTCCACTCTCCGGCGTTTTCCCTCCATACTTGGGTTTTTCTCACCATACCAATTGATATCATTGGTCCCCCAGACTATTAATCCTTCTTTGTATTGTTCTTTCGGGAAACCTTCGGTTTTTATTTTTTTACACAAAAAAGACCAGTATCTCTACTGATCTTTTCCTTTTCTTACTTGGCAACGTCCTACTCTCACAGGGGGAAACCCCCAACTACCATCGGCGCTGAAGAGCTTAACTTCCGTGTTCGGCATGGGAACGGGTGTGACCTCTTCGCCATCATCACCAAATAATATAAAGTTTGAAGGCA
>DASQMK010000003.1:0-6578 GCA_035645575.1 Metabacillus sp. | reverse complement strand
GTGTTAGCAATAATTGTATATATTGCATGGTTAAGTATTTCAATATTTTATTCTATGAGGAAATCATATACAAAATTTGAAAATTCCGCACTGCTTTTTTGTGTATTTATTTTTGATATTAATCGGAGTTGGATAACAAATGATGAATTGAAAATTATTACATATTCTAAAGTTCCACTTGATTATACAGTATATATTATTCACCGTACTTTTATTACTCCGATGCTTATATTAATTGGCATAAATAGTATACCAAGGAACTCAAAAGTCTTAACTAAAGTTATAGCTATTCTTATTTCTTCCTTTGTTTTAGTTTTAATTAAAATTGTTTTAGTAACATTTAATGTTATCACATTTCATCAATGGAATTTGATCTTTGATTACCTATACTATGTCTTTTTACACTTATTAGGATACTTTATTCTATATGGTTACAAGTCATTTGTTTCAAAAGGAGTGAAGAATTAGATGGTTTGGATCGACAACTTTAGCCTAAACGAGATATCACTAATAATATTTAACGTTATTGGTTACTCTTTCATGTATTTCTTACCTAAAAAACTAACAAGGGAAGTAACTTGTTTAAGTGTACTTGCGGGTTTATCAACAGGTATGTTGTTTGATTTTACAATTGGTGGAGGTATCTTAGATTTTTACAGGCAAAATGATACTAATCAATATGAACTATTTGACGTATTCTACTACTTATTATTTGGACCATTTGGTTATTTCTTTATGTATTTTTATAATGTATTACGTGTGAATAAAGTAACGTTTATATATTATATTACTGCTTGGTCAATCATTGGTATTACTGTTCAATGGCTTTTTACACAACTGAATATCCTTACTTATCAAAATAATTATCAACTATCGTATTCTTTTCCAATATTCTTACTAATTCAAACATTAACAGGGTTCTATTACACTTTCATTTCTAGCAATAGCGGTAAACTGACCTAAGAATTCAAATGAAACGAGTTGTGTAGATGAAATGTTAATTCATCTTGCAATAATATACTATAACCATCCAATCCGAAGATGTAAAATTCTATGAGAATAACCTGAAAGGAGTTCTCTCATGAATTTTACATCTTTTTTAATATATTGTTTTATTGTGACGTTTACTCCAGGACCCACGAATATCGTCATATTATCTACAGTCCATAACATGGGGACAAAAAAGGCAATGGAATATACGTATGGGGCAACAATAGCTTTTGGTTTATTGCTTGTCATTTCAGCTATGTTAAATGCTATGCTTATCGAGATCATACCGAAAATTTTAATGGTTATGCAGATTATCGGAAGCTTATATATGTTCTATCTTGCATATCAAATTTACAAAGCGGATAAATCAAAAGCAACTGAAACCAAAGGTGGTTCCTTTATGTCAGGCTTTCTCATGCAGTTTTTAAATCCAAAGGTGATTCTTTTTACCATGACTGTAATACCTAGCTTTATTATGCCTCACTATACCGCAATGCCTGCGATGACAATGGGTGTTTTTGCTATAACTCTCATTGGGTTTTTAGCATTTATTACATGGGTTCTTTTCGGTACAATCTTTAAGGAGTTTTTACAGAAGCATAATAAGATCGTAAATGTATTCATGGCATTATTTTTAGCGTATTCTGGAGTTATGATCTGGATGTAGGTTGTATAAGAGGTGAATGCAATGGACAAATTTATTTATAAAAAATCGGCAGGTGTTACTGCATTGTCAGCGAGTATGACTGATTTTACGTATAAAAAGCACGCACATCAGGAGTATGCAGTAGGTGTCACATTGCGTGGTATTCAACAATATAACCTGGATGGCAGTTTGCAATTATCCTATCCAAATGGTGTTATGCTTTTTAATCCAGAACAGGCACATGACGGTCTGGCTCATGATAAGACAGGACTTGATTATGTGATGCTGTATATAGAGCCACAAATGTTTTTAGAGGTCGCCGAGAAAAAGGATATAGTAACTTTTTCGACCCCTATTGTATATGATGATAGACTTGAACAAAGCATATTAAATCTTTCAAATGCAATATTAAGTGAAAAAGATGAGGATTTGTGCAGTGAATTACTTTTGTCCCTTACAAATAGCCTTGTTCAAACAAATATTTCTACAGGCTATAAGAAAGATAACACTTTCATTAGAAAAGCAAAGGATATGATTCATACCAACTTAGAAAATGTACTTAAACTTGATGAGATAAGGAAAGAACTGAATCTGTCAAAATATAAGTTTATTAGATTATTCAAGGCTCATACTGGAATTTCCCCATACCAATACTTTCTTAACTGCAAGATTGAACGTGCAAAGCAGTTAATAGAAAAAAATCGGGATATTTATTCAGCTGTAGCGGAGTGCGGTTTTGTTGACTTAGCCCATTTAAACAAACACTTTAAAAGCGTATATGGAACGACAGCGTTTGAATATATGTCACATTTATAAACAATAATCAAAGACCAAAATATTTCATGGTCTTTTTCTTTTTGCAAAAATAACAACAATACGTCGTCACAATATGTTCACATTTTTGTAGAAAACACACGCTACCTTTCCTTCATTTAACTCTATATAGATGGTGAAAAGATCATTTTCTAAAAAGAAAGGGCAGTGATCAAACATGGTAAAATACCGAATGGTGCATACTAGTTTTTGGGAGAATCCGATTGTAATAGAAGAGATGACTCAGGAGGAAATGTTATTTTACCTCTATCTCCTTACGAATCCACTTACGACTCAAATTGGAATCTATCACATTACGATGAGAAAGATGGCGTTTGATTTGAAGTGTTCGGTTGAGAATATTCAGTCGATAATGGAGCGATTTATCGAGGATTACAAATTGATTCGTTACAATTCCGAAACAAGAGAACTCGCTATTAAATATTGAGGGAAGGATAACCTTCATAAAGGTGGGAAACCGGTAATTGATTGTATTTTTCTGAATTAAAGGAGGTTAAAGATACCTCTCTTATTTCCTATGTTTTGGAATCCATTATGAATCTTTTTGTGAGACGGAAAAAATTGATAAAAATGATACATATCTAAATTCTGAATATGGAGATGTTGACGATACATCTACGTTACGTAATACGAAACGTGGGCAAAAAAAAGAATAAGAATAAGAAAAAGAAAAACAACAACAAAAAGCTTTTAACCCAGATATAGAGAATAATCCATACATAGAGGATCAATCGCAAAATCAGAAAACAAACACTGCGAAAGACTTGTTAAATTTTGGTATAACATTGAATTCGGTTTTTTTAACGTGAATGCTAAAGAGCAGCTGTTAGCTTGGTTAGATAATTCTAGCTTTCTACAGCCGAAAGATGTGATCTTAATAGTGCCTGTGCTAATAACAAGCGTAAACTGAACAATGTACTTGGGATTCTGAAAAACTGGGAAAGTGATCTTTGCTGACCGTTGAAGAAATTGATGCTTATCAGGAGAATCAAAAGTATTGTCATAGCCAATCACCAGAATCCATTCCTGCTGGAAGGGCTATTCCAAGTGGAGTTGAACTTGATCTAACGGTAGGTGAAGATTGGTGAGGATGCTGGAAAAGTGTTCTTAAACGTGGAATAATACAAACTCAAATTAAACCACTGACTGTACATGGAGAAGCGAGCAAAACTTTTTTAGATGTCGGCTTGAATCTAATAGTTAGCTGGATTTGGCAAGGAATTTGTGCTCGCAGAGGCTCCATGTTAAGCCTTCGACATGTGGTGTTTACAGAAGTATTCGTTAATGTTAACCAAACTTCCATTTGCAAAGCAACCTGATAGGGATCAACCAAGATTGGGATTAGTTCTTAGTTTTCTTTAATAACATCCTATTTTGTTCTTTTAAGTACTGCAATTCCATTTTTAAGTCTGAAATGTCAATAGTGATATTATCAAGTTTTTCAGATAAAGAAGAAAGCTCTAGTAAAATGTCATTGATATGATTCTCTTGATTTTGGGTTACTGCAGGTGCAGTATTTCCTTGTTTTACAGCTTCTTTAGAAACTTGATTTTTAGACCTCTGATTGGCTCCAGCTCGCTCCATAATAGAATTTACGAGAGAGTCGTTTTTAAGAAGGTTAGTTGCCAGCTGCATGACAGAACCCAATGATTTTTCATTTTTTAACAAATTGCTAGCTAGGTTCTTGAAAGCCTCATTGTCTGCATTCTTATCGTTATTTGTTGCACTTTTTTTATCGTTATTTTCATTCATAATTTTAACCACCTTTTTAGTTGATTAATAGGTAAGCTCAGAACTTCCTTATATCTTATGCCTCTTAAATCAAAAAGTAGTGTGTGAATATCATATGTAAGGGAATATTTAAACAATCTATTATTTTTTGAAAAAAAACCTAGAAGATTATTTTATCATCTTCTAGGTTTTAACACTCAAGATTAGGAGATTCTAAACTAATCTAGGTTATTTAATTAATACTTTGCTGACTAACAACCTTGACTAGCAATATCATCGGCAAGCGCTCTAATCGCATCTCCAGTTTCTGTACCTATTAATAGGTCTGCAAGAAGAGCTACAACAATTAGAAGGAGAAACACTAAAAATCTTCCAAGTAGACATAGAAGAGTACTAAGAGCATCACCAGGGGTTTGTTGAATAGAAATAGCCATTTAACTTTCCCTCCATTTTTAAATAGTTTTTAAGAGGCCTCTCAGTACATACTATGAAATAGAAGATAGAAGTTATATAGCAAATATAATGATTCTAAAAAAAAGGCTATCCCTAATTTTTGGTATATTTGAAAACTAGTTTTTTACCTGTTTTAAGGAAATAGAAGTTACACTAATCATTTATATGGAAATTTATGAGGAAGGTTTTTCAAGGACAAGCTAAAAATATAATAAAGGCGATTCCAATAGTCAAATACAATAGAATCACCTTAATATAACAAGTTTTGGCTGTTGATAGAAAGTCACAAAATCGCATCTCTAAGGGAGTGTTGATCAGAGAAAAAATACACGCCATCCTTTATAGAGGTATCATGTTATATTCTTTCCCACATACTCAAACGAATAAATATGAGTCTTCGTAAGATCAATAACCTCTCTAATAAACTCCTCTTCCGTTTCAATAAATCCATTTTCAATCCAACTATGAAGAAGCCCATAAAAACCATAGGCAGTATATCGTTTAAAATAATCCATATTGACTGGTTTATGATCAATCGTTTCGAAGATAAACTGCTCCTTATAGATTTTTAAGATGGTTTGCGGAAATCGTGTATGAAATCCGGGTATTGTATCATCATAGTTAATCAGTTCGAAAAAATTTATATTGTGATAAATATAGGAAACAATATTAAATGCCGGTGCTTTTAGATTTTCTGTATAGACTTTTTGACCAGGTACATGTGGTTTGCCTACTGAATCTTCTAGCTCTTGAAGCATTGAAGCAAGTAAATCTTCGGCTAATTCTATTTTGTCTTGGTAATGAACATAAAAGGTGCTCCGATTATAGGAAGCATAGTCGACAATTTCCTTAACAGTAACAGAGTGGTAACCTTTTTCTTTTATAAGGTCTATTAATGCTTGTTTTAGATGTGTTTTTGTTCGATTTTGTCTCTTATTCATGAAAAAACCTCACTCAAAATAGACAGATTTAGCATAAGTGTCTAACTAGTAGACACTTAATGATATCTTAATGATTGTTAAAAGTGGACGAAGTAGTAAAATTAAATTGTAGAGAAAAAGTAAAGATTGTAGATATCTACTTTCTATTAAATACTTATTTTAGGAGGATGTAAAATGGGTAAGTTACAAGATAAAGTAGCTGTGATTACTGGTGGTGCATCTGGAATTGGAGCTGCGACAGCACGTTTATTCGTTTCAGAAGGAGCGAAAGTAGTGTTAGTTGATTTAAACGAAGAAAAAGGAAAAGCCTTTGAATCAGAATTGAGAGCGCTTAATCGAGAAGCTCTATTTTTAAAAGCGAATATTACAAGTGAAGAAGAGGTTGTAAATATCTTTAAGCAAACGGTTGAAACATTCGGGAAAGTAGATATTGTTTTCAATAATGCAGGTATTGGCCGTGTTCATCCATCACATGAATTAGAGTACTCAGAGTGGCGAAACACTGTAAATGTTGATTTAGATGGTGTCTTTTTAGTAGCGCGTGAATCAATCCGTGAAATGTTAAAAACAGGTGGAGGAACAATCGTTAATACCGCTTCTATGTACGGTTTAGTTGGGTCACCTGGTTCAGCAGCTTATAACGCAGCAAAAGGAGGGGTCATTAATTTAACTCGCTCATTAGCACTTGAATATGCAGAACAAAACATTCGTGTGAACGCACTATGTCCTGGTTTTATTGATACACCAATTATTCCGGAAGAAAACAAGCAAGCATTAGCAGCAGCAACACCTATGAAACGCTTAGGAAAAGCAGAGGAAATGGCAAAAGGAGTATTATATCTTGCGTCTGATGATTCTTCTTACATGACGGGTAATACCCTAACACTTGATGGAGGATACACAGCACAATAATGAATATAGGTTTTTTAATAAAAACTTTTTAGGTTGATTGGCCGGATTACGAGACTCCTGTGGGAGCAGCG
>DASQMK010000002.1:0-3390 GCA_035645575.1 Metabacillus sp. | reverse complement strand
CGCTGCCAGCTTCCATATACAAGCTGTCTTCCTGGCAAGAGACTTATGCCCGCAGAGGCTCCATGTCAAGCCAACTAGTTCCTACAGAAATTGATGTTAGTACGTAGGTTTAGAACTTAATTATTTTGTGTCCAAAAATTTACTCAGATCCACTAATCAATAAGTCGAGTAGAAAGGAGCCTTCCTACCTTACGGTAAGTTGTTCTCCTCCCCCTCACAGAACCGTGCTTGCGCTATTAACGCACACGGCTCCTCCTAGTTATCGTTTACAGAATATAGCTAATCTCTTCTCTAAGTTCATAGATATTCACCTTAATTCTTGGTGAAGGAAGTGGATATTTATTAAGGAAGAGATTAAATTTGTCCCATGTAAAGGACTTTCTTTGACTTCTTCTGTTTAGCCATTTAAATAGTAAGTTTTCAAGTCTCTCTTTGAAGTTGTTAACAGTTTGGATGTTATCTGTCATGCAATAATAGTTGTAATAACCAGTAAGCGAGCGTTTAAATCTATCCATAATCACATGGATATCTTTATTTCTATTAATCTTCAACCATTCTTTAGTCTCTTTTAGTTTACCTTGTACTTTCTTCCTACTAGATTTCCGTTTCACACGAAATTTCCCTTGTTTGCTTTTTCCGCAATAATGGGTAAAACCTAGGAAATCAAAGGTGCCTGGTTTGCTATTCCTATCTCGCTTTGCATTATGTTCTGCAAACCGCCCAAAGGAAATAATTTTCGTTTTATCCTCGGCTATTTCCAAGTTAAACTTCTTTAATCTAAGCTTTAATGAATGGAAGAATTGCTGAGCTTCGCTCTTATGTTGAAAACAACATACAAAATCATCTGCGTATCTTACTATATATGCCTGCCCTTTACATTGTTTCCTAACCACTTTCTCAAACCATAAGTCGAGAACGTAATGGAGATATACATTGGCTAATATCGGAGATATTACTCCACCTTGCGGTGTACCATTGTCTGTCTTATACTTCTTACCTTCCTCCATGTATCCACCTTTAAGAAACCTGCTGATTATTCTCAGTAGATTAGGGTCAGCGATTCGGAGTTTTAGAAACTCCATCATCCATCTGTGATCAACGTTGTCAAAGAAACCTTTAATATCTACATCTACTACATAACTTACTGCTCTCTTTTCAATATACAGATTCAGTATTTTCAGCGCATCATGGCAGTTTCTATTAGGGCGAAATCCAAATGAACAGTCTAGGAAGTCATTTTCATAGATGGTATTTAGTATTTTGGTAATGCCTTTTTGTACAATTTTATCCTCATGTTCCGGTATTCCCAGCGGTCTTTTCTTGTCTGAGTTTAGCTTTGGGATATACATTCGTCTTACTGGAACAGGGCGATAGCTTTTACTTTTAAGCCTACTTACCAAATCCGTTATGTTTTCTTCCAAGTTTTCTCTGTATTGTTCTTTAGTCGTTCCGTTAACACCCGTTGCCTTTCTATTTGGCAGTCCATGATGGCACTGTGTTAGTGATTGCTCATTTAATAAATGAGCAAGTGATGTAAATTTCATTTTAGGCTGAGACTTTGCTAATTCTGCTATCCTTAGTAGTTTTGTTTCCATTATTATTCCTACCTCTGTGTGTAGTTAATGTGTCCCTAGTAAGGGTGATAACTGGTAGCTAGCCTTCCCTCCATCGGCATTACCCAACTTCTTTGGTACTATGCTGCTATCCGACTCCCTACACGGCATTTGGTTTCCTTGCTTGTTATCGCTTGTACACCATACTCTTCTATAAAAAAAAAGAAAAGAAAAGACCGGTAGGGTCTCCCGAGTTGCCGTATCATATCAATGTGTAACGTGCCAAGGTCTCTGACTCCAGAGAGGTTTTACCCTTCTTGCCTTTGACGAAGGATAAAATGTTGCTTTCTGCACGCAGGTAAGGCATCAGCCCTCTCGGTTTACTAACGTTTATGGAGCTCAATCCCTTCAACCATTTGGCTTTCGGCCCGCCACCTAACTGTCTACGCTTAAAGACTAGAGTTACCTTTAGTCCTCCAAGACTCGCTACGAGCGATTGGCTAGTTCTTACTCGGCGGGAATCCCACCCGCTATATGATACGACCTAGGCTCGGCCGCACACCTGCATCGTTAGTCGAATAAGAAAAATGCCTTGCCCTTATTTTTGTTGAATAAAGAAGGTGCAATATAATATGTAAAACCAAAAATCACTTCCATCCTGCAACGTTCGAGAATGTTTCATAATCACAACCTGTTAAATATTCAAACTCTTTTCCAGTTCTCCTTTGATATGCTTCAGATGCTAAATACAGTAATGGTTCAAAAGAGTTATCCTTCGGCATATTTTGGGGATTTTGCAGACAGTCATCAAAATATTCTTTACCCTCAGCAATCACCGAACACCTACTATACAAAAATGAATCCACAGAAAAATGCTTTTGTGATATTTCACTGTATGAATATTCTCCTATGTTTTTGGCGTGGTCTTTAGTGTCTAATAAATAAAGTTTATATGATAATGCTTCTTCAAACTCTTTAATGTCCTTCACACTCATTTTTGCCAGTGAATTAACAGCAGGTTCTATTATTTTTTCTACATTATTTTCAATAAAATTAAGTAGGGAAATAATTGACCAGAAGGTTTCATCCTTCATCATTTTTTTAGGTTGTTGTGGTTTATTATGATATTCTTCTTTGATTTCTTCTTCTTCTTCCCGAATTTCCTTCTCAAAGTTTTCTCTATCATTTTCCCACCTCCACTCTAAAAAGACTGCGATTCCAACAGATTTGTCCCATTTACCACCGAATGAGTTACATATTATTTTTCTTTTATTATCCGTAAAAGGAATATTCCCAATGTAAATAACCTCTTTAGGTACCTTCCCTTCAACCCATATCAATGCACGACTATTATTGAAAAAAAAGCGATTTTGAAGAAGAATATCACCTAAAACCTCATTTTCAATAGGTGGGATTTCTGCTCCAATATATGGGGTTGTGATAATAAGATAAGAATTGTCAATGTGGTCAGCAACTCTTATAGCCCCATATCTACCATCGGGTAAACTTACAGCAAAAACGTCACCTATTGATATTGTATTTTTGAATTTTCCCTTACCCATTTTGATTCCCCCTGGAATTATATTACCTTAATAATTATTTATGTAGAGTCGATTGTCCATCTTTAACTAAACTTCGTTAATACAAAAAGAAAAAGGATTACCGAAGCAACCCCCTTGTTCCACAAAAGCACCCTTTCGTATTATAAGGTCAATCAGAAAAGAAAATTTTTCTGGTTGACCTTTTTTTATATCGATATATGATAACCGTAGCCGGGGTAGAACGTAAGCACCCGTGGGACTTGATCCCGTCAACTAAACAGTTCGCCCCCTACTTG
>DASQMK010000001.1:0-1546 GCA_035645575.1 Metabacillus sp. | reverse complement strand
TCGGCGGCTTTCTTAATCTTTTTTCTAGCTCGATCTAATTCTTCATTTACTTGCTTCATAACATGAAATCTATCGGCCACAACTTCTGCTTGTGGCATTAAAGCTTCGGAGACATTTTTATAAGGCTTCCACATATCTATATTGGCTTCTTCTATTTGCTCTAAAACCTCTTCTCCCCAGGCTTCTAGGTATTTTTTTACTTCCGCTTGAGTTCTGTTTTTTAGCATTCCTACTATAATTTTTTTATCGAGATCTACTAAGACAACACAATAATTTTTCTGTCCTTTTACTAGAGCAATTTCATCAATTCCTAGCCTTTTTAATCCTGATGGTTTTTGTCCGCTCAATTCCTTTCCCCATTCTTTTAACATAGTTTCTATTTCTTGTTTGCTAACTCCATTCCTTTGAGCCATATTTTTGAGATCGCTTTCTAATAATTCTGACAAAATCTTTTTTTTCAACCTCTCTGTATAGGTTCTAGTTTTTTTAACAAATTCTAAGTCTTCACTAATTTTTTTTGGGCAACCTTCACACCTCATCTGACGGCGATTTACTTGTAAATATACTTTTTGCTCTCCAAATGGCAAATCCCTCACTAGATAATAATGATTTTGATGGAGCTTATCAGTTTTCTTCCCACAGTCGAAATGGCTTTTTTGTTGTTATTACTTAAGTAAATTGTAATTCCTATATTTTCAATAATCTGATAATTTTTGACTGTCACTCCCTCAATATTAAGGAGTTTGGTCATTAAATGAAGTTAAGGATTGAAAGCCATAGGTATAAGTTTTATTTTAATTTTTCTAAAATCTAACTTTATTAGACCACAAAAAGCCCTGTAAGTCAATATATAATTGCTTTTCCAGCGCCTAATTTTTAGATTTTATAGTTAATTTTTATAAAAATTATTAACTTTTTTACATACTAGGTTCGGTAGAGCTAGGGGTAAGAATTTTCTTTATAGTGTGCGATCGCTGTAATCCGAGAGTGGCGATCGCTTTTTCATGCTATCGGGACTTAACCAATAAGTTTTAAGACAAAACAAAGCTCCCTTTGCCTTTATATGCAGCAGCTTGGACGGCTATATTTTCTTGCAGCCAGCGCACAACCTGTGCGTGTACCAATAAAAGAGAGTGACAAGATCCCTTGCATCAGATTCAATATTTGGGGCGATCTTATGAGTCAATAAGCCTGTCAATAATCCGCTATCTTTTTTGAGGTTCAGGGACTCCAATGCTTTTATCATTAAGGTTCCAGAGACATTGTCATTCCTCAGGTGTTGTCTGGGAAGATTAATATAAGATGTCTGTTTATTTAGATAAATTAATATATAATAAAAATTATTAAAATTGAATAAAATCATCTTTTTTTTCTGTGTAGCGTATAGTAATATAGTTGTCAATGGTTGAGCTAGCTAACCCAAAGAACTTTAATCCTTTAGGTGTAAAGTTTTTTCACAACACGCTAACGAATACACCGTTACTTTCTATTTCCTTATTTTTTCCTTCATGCCTTCCACTTGAATTCTTACATTAGGGGAATTCCA